>JAPLJZ010000084.1 GCA_026388335.1 Deltaproteobacteria bacterium | reverse complement strand
TGCGGCCAGCCCAAGGTAGCGAGCAACTGGGTCATGGGAGACATCCTGCGTTTCCTGAAAGAGGACAAACGGGATATCAGGGATTGCCCCATCCCGGCGGCGTCGTTGGCCGAAATGATCCGCCTGATCGAGGACGGCGCCATCAGCGGCAAGATGGCCAAGGAAGTAAGCGAAGAGATGTACCGGACGGGCAAGCCCCCCCAAACCGTCATCACCGAGAAGGGCCTGATCCAGATCACCGATGAGGGCACCCTGGCGGCGGTGATCGAGGAGATCATGGCAGCAAATCCTACCCAGCTTGCCCAGTTCCGGGGAGGGAAAGACAAACTCTTCGGATTCTTCGTCGGTCAAGTAATGAAGGCCACCCAGGGAAAGGCCAATCCCCAGTTGATCAATGATCTGTTAAAGAAAATGCTGGCATGACCCATCCCATCCGCACCGTTTACTGGGAAAATGACGCCGTCGTCTTCATCGACCAGCGTCTTTTGCCCGGCGTAGAAACATATGTCGTCAGCCGGGACTACCGGCAGGTCGCGGCGGCTATCAAGGATCTGTCGATTCGCGGCGCCCCGGCCATCGGCGTCGCCGCCGCCCTGGGAATCGCCTTGGGGGCACATCAGAGTCAGGCTGCCTCCTTAACCGCCTTGAAGTCCGACTTCGAGATCATCTGCACAACCTTTTCCCAAACCCGCCCCACCGCCCGGAATCTTTTCTGGGCCATCGAAGGGATGAAGAAATGCTTCCGGGAGGCATCTGCCGCACCGCTGTCACAGACTAATAATGATGGGGAACAGGCGCTGACTTCCCTGAAACAGTCTCTCATTACCGAGGCCTGTCGGATCTGCGCGGAAGACATCGCCATCAATAGACAAATCGGCATTCATGGATCATCGTTGATTGCCGATGGAGATAACATCCTCACCCATTGCAATGCCGGAGCCTTGGCCACGGCGGGTTACGGGACGGCCCTCGGCGTCGTCCGGGCGGCCTGGGAGGCAGGAAAACGCATCCATGTCTACGTGGACGAGACGCGACCCGTCCTCCAGGGGGCACGATTGACCGCCTGGGAACTGGTGCGGGAAGGAATTCCGGCCACCCTGATCACCGACAACATGTCAGGATTTCTGATGAAACAGGGAAAGATTCAGAAGATTATCGTTGGGGCCGACCGGATCGCCGCCAACGGAGATGCGGCCAACAAGATCGGCACCTACAGCGTTGCCGTCCTCGCTAAAGCTCATAAAATCCCCTTCTACGTGGCGGCGCCCCTTTCCACTTTTGATGGCGCCATCAAGACGGGCAAGGATATTCCCATCGAAGAGCGGAAACCCGAAGAAGTGACCTGTTGCCAGGGCGTCGCCCTGGCCCCCCCGGGGATCAGCGTCTATAATCCCGCCTTCGACGTAACCCCCCATAGGTATATTACCGCTTTTGTAACCGAAAAGGGCATGATCTATCCTCCCTTCCGGAAGACCGTTCCTGCTGTCCTGGGCTCATGAAGACGAGCTGAGAAGAAAGACAATGTATGGCAAAAAAACTTTTCCTTTTTGATTTTGACGGGGTAGTCGTCGACTCCCTGGATGTGTACCATCGTGCGGTGAGCTGGTGTCTGGAAAAGATCGGCACCCCCATCATCAACACGCAGGAGGAATACGTCACCCTCTTTGAAGACAACTTTTACGAAGCCATGGCAAAAAAAGGCGTCGATCTGGACGCCTTTTCCGGGGCTCTGACAGAATACGCGAAAAGCGTTGACTATTACCAGGACGTGAAGCCCTTTCCCGCCGTATTGCCGGTCCTTGAGGAACTTTGCGGGAATAATATCCTGGCGATCATCTCCTCGAACTCATCCCAAGCCATCCGGAAGATCATGGCCCGCCTTCGATACAACGGCTGTTTTCAGGATATCCTGGGCTCGGAATTCCATCTGAGCAAGAAGACCAAGATCGATCACGCTGTTGCAACCTACCGGATAAACAGGAAAAACACCTATTACGTGGGGGACACGTCCGGCGACATCAGGGAGGGGAAAGCGGCGGGAGTCAAGACCATCGCCGTTACCTGGGGCTGGCATCCCCGGGAGTTGCTGGCGGCGGCACAGCCGGACTTCCTCATCGACGACCCGGAAGAACTTAAAAACATCCCCGGTTAGATCTAGTAAGGGCTTGTGATTATTGCCAGATAAACCGCCGAAAAATGGTTGAGATTTCGTTGAGAAACGGTCTTGCAGTAGCTTTGAACCCGTAATGCTCAGGCAAGATGAAGGAAAATACCAAGAGTGCGGTTATCGCTGTCATCTACAACTCTTGGTGACCATACCGCGACAGGATTTCACCATTACTGATTAAAACCACGTTTCTCGCCGATCTGATTTTGATTTATCGGATATTCCTTCAGAATTCGTCAGGAATATAGAAGAGGTCTGTGCTGGTTATAGAAATGATGGACTCATCAAGAGGAGGAAGAAGCAACTTAAGTCGCTCTATAACCGAAGCATGATCGACTTCCGGACATTGAAGGTAAACCTTACGAAGCTTTTTCCCAAACTGTTTAAAAATTAAATCATCTACTTTTCTATTGAAATATGGGAAAGAATATCCAATTACAACAAGTACAGATACCTCTTCTAAGTATGAATAACTCGTTGTTGAGTTCTCCCATGCAAAACAAATGTCAGGACCCTGCCGCCCGACAGGCTTTTCCATATATTCTTTATATAAACCGATGGCTGCCTTCCATCCAGCATCAGGTGTTGCATCCCAAACTGAATGAAACCATTTATCAATGTTACCGGGAAATTCCCGCCCGCAACATCCATTGATTCTGTGGATTTGACGTCTATTATTGGTTATTTTCTCTTCAACTGTGTCCTGATCTCCACAGAATCCATAAAAAGCTTTTTCTAATTGTGTATCATAATTCCAAGTGAGAATACGAAGCTTCCGTGGAAGGCGAATCTTCATATAATCGTCAAACTCAGCGACGGAAGCAAGAAACGAATCATAACGCAAATCAACATTTTTCTGAGCCTGCTCCGCGACGAGATAGGCAGAAAGTGCGGCTTTGAGCTTTCGAAGCGCGTCTCCGTCTTTCCGGAAATAAAGTTTTTTGGCAAACGTATCAACTGACGCGTGGTGAGAAGATTCCTCCGCCAACCATTCAATAGCGGTGACCAGATCTTTACGGGCATCTCCCCACAATGGATCAGTCGAAGGAAGATCGGACTCATCAAGATCGGTCAAGCGTGGCCCCGCCATTCTAAGTTTTTTTGCGAATTCAGTCAGGCGTCCAGCGAATTGATAGGCTAACGGTAAAGCATTACAGCTTGCCCCAGCACCCAACAAATATAAAAAAACATCTCCCTCTCGCATTAACTTACCTCAGGATTTTTAATAATTCCTCATTGGTTATGTTTTTCTAAAGTCGATTTAATGGACGTTTACCGGGCGAAGAAATGCCTCTATCTCTTCTTCTGTTGCTGACGAAAGACCATTGGCTCTCATGTCAGCCCACCAATTTGCGACGGCTCTTTTGTTTTCTTCGAACGAGCCGCGCTTCGCTGGCAGCAAATGCAAACGCCAAAGCTGCAGCTCTTTTTCGGTAACATCAGATCCTTTGACGAAGGCTTTGGCCATCAGCAATAGATAGGACGCCAGCTCTTTGATTTCCATTGCTTCTGGTGAAGTCCACTTTGAATTGTTTACACAATCCGTGTAGAGGCAAAGTTGTTTCAGATTATCGAGCACGTTGGGGTGATCCGAATCAGAGTTTACAATTGGCCGAAGTTCGTCAATCGTCCTTGCACCCTTTGCAGCGAGTTCACCAAGGATCCATGCGACGTTCTTTCTAATGTGACTTCTATAGTCTTTCCATGCTTTTCGCCACTCGTCTTCACTCTCGCACAACGCCATTTGCCGCAAAATTGAAATCTTTCCTGACTCTTCAATACTAAGAATCGCAAGCGCGACGGCGCTGTGCGTTCGCCCAGCTTCATGCAATGCGCTTGCATCCTCAAACAGGCGTTTCGCGTTTGCACGGGCTATGTTCATTCCCTCGGCGATCATGGCAAGAGATATTGGGCCGCGGTGCTGAGTGAATTTTTTGGTATCCATTTGAAGCTACCATTGTGCATTACCGACAGTTTTAGCCGTCCGGTGGATGAGGATTACGGATTGAAAGTTATCTTTCTTGTTTAAACCTGTCAATCATTTACTTCAGGAAGGAGCGCAGAAGCAACGTGAAAGGGATTTTGATTAGCAAGGCACTGCATGTTTCTACCCGTTTTCATCGATCTGGCCGGTCATTATGCTTCTCTATTTGTATTTGTACGCAAGAACCGGATGAACCATATTTTATTTCATATAGCTTAATTGCGATTGAAACCTTCCGGTTAAACTGTTTGCAAATGTCCGAATATTGCTTTACAATCCGGCAATTCTGGGTGGAGAACCCTGAAACTGAACAACTCTTAATGGTATCCGTTTCGATTCCGTGCGACCATTCTTGGGCACGAAAAATAGATGAAAAAAAACCATCAATGCCCAGACCTAAACCGCTGTTTCCTTGCTTTGACCTTAGCCCTTATATTTCTTTTTTCGCCGTCCGCTTATGGTCAGGGCATGCCCGGCGTCCAGATTGAAACGGAGCGGCAAGCGGAGCAGGGTGAACGCCTAAAGATGCAGCAACAGCGGCCCCTTCCCGACAAAGCCGCCGACAGTGACAAGATCCTTCCTCCCACCCCTATGGATGATGCCCTGGGACAACAGCGTATCCTGAAGCGCAAGCCCGTCTATGAACCCTTCTCCGCATTTGCCGAATCGTCCTTCAACGCCACGAACAACGTTGCCCTGACCCGTTACAACAAAGTGGACGATCAATACCTGCTCCTGACGACGGGTGCATCCTACCAGCCCCTTCTCACCTCGAACCTCATCGGCGAGGTTACGGTCATGGAACAGTGGTATCGTTACAAAACCTATACGGAGCTGAACTTCGAGAGCATGAACCTGGGAGGCGGATTGACTTATATGGTCCCTGCCATTCCACGCCTCGCCGTTTACGGCCGTTACGGCTACAATCGCCTCACCGGCGGGGATGTCAACTCGGAGTTATTCCAAAATCATACGTTCACCTTCGGACTTTTCCGGTCTTTCCCCCTGTCCCGAGCCCATTACCTATACGGGGGCATGTCCGCCCAATGGGGGCTTTCCAACTATAAGGATTTTGAACGGAATATCTACGCGGCCTCCCTTGGTTATCATTTGGATATGACGGAAATTCTGTCCTTTGACATCAGCAGCCGTTTTTCCTTTGTCCCCTATTCCAGAAATGACCGTCGTGATACGAACGAAACGTTTTACGCCGGCATCACTCTGAAGCCGATCAACTATTTGTATTTTCAAGTATTTTCCTCTGCGGGTCTTAACCAGTCCAACCAAGCGTCTTTTTACTACGATGTCCTGAATTTCGGCGGCAGCGCCGGGTTACAGTTTCGCTTTTAGGCATAGGGAGTAAAAACCATGATGAATCGATCATATAAATACAAAATAATGTCAAGGCATTACACCGCCCTGTTGATCCTGATCGCCTTGCTGCTGTCCCTGGCTTCTCCGGCCCCGGCAGCGGCGCCCTACGGGGCTGTCCATTTTTCCCGGGGTGAGGTGACCATCCTTCAGCCCGGCGGCAGGCAGGTCAGATCCCTTCCGCCGGGCTCCCTGGGTCCGGATGACCGCATCCTCACCGGCAAAGACGCCCTTGCGGAAATCATCCTGGAGAGTAAATCTGTTCTGCGTCTGGGACCGGAATCCCGGCTGGCCGTGAAAGACGTGAGGGCAGCCATCCTGGAGCAGGGAACCCTCTGCCTGCAGGCGCAGGCGGGTATCAAGGAAAGGATCTTGGCCGGGAAAATGGTCGTCGACACTGTCAGCGGAACTATCATGGTGGCGCATGCTCCCGGGCAGACCATAAAGATCATTGCCCTGGAAGGAAAAAGCCGGGCCTCCGTTTCCGACCGTTTCGGCGAATGGCTGATCCTCGCACCGGGGAAGATGCTTATGGTCCCTCCCGAATCCCGCAGCCTGCCCGATCCCGTCGATGTCGATCTCGATCGCCTGGCAAAAAGTTCATTCCTGATCCAGACCGGGACGGACCGTGATAAAACGCCGGCGCCATCCCTGGACCGCGAGAGAATCCAGGCCGCCGTCACCGGCCAGCAACTCTCCCTTGCCAAAGGGGATCTTGACACGACCAATCTCTTCCTGCTTCAGGGCAGCCGCCTGTTCGCCGCCTCCGCTGATCAACTGACCAACCTCGAAAATCGTATGCATGCCTGGTCAGCGGCGCCATCCCTGACCGCCTATACCCTCAAGGGAGACTCCGTTGTGACCGCCGACGGCCGGCTCACGCAGAACGGGCTGACAATCGCCACGGGTAACTTCTGGAACTCCGGAAACGGCGGGTTTTCCAATTTCCTCTGGGGGGCTCCCGAGAATGCCTTCGAAAGCAATTACGTCCGTTTTAACAACCATTACGACACCATCTCTTCGGTAACGAATTTCACCTTCAAGAGCCTGACCTTGGGGGGAAGCTTTACGGCGGAGTCACCGACGGCCCTTTCTCTGGCCTCCCGGGAAGGCATGACCGTTGCTTCGTCCGTAACCGTCAAATCACCACTGACGAGCCTCAACCTGACCTCCATCAACGGATTGCTGAATATCAACCAGAGCATAACGGCCTCCGTACCGACCATCTCCGTAATCGACCGCGCCAAGATCACCCAGGGGTCGGGAGAATATTACGGTGTCGACAAGTGGCAAACCCAACTGACACTGAATGTGGGCGACCTGGTCGTTAACGGCTCCAACAATACATCCATCTCAACGGACTACGCCACGGCCGTGGCCGACTCCAACTACTTTGCTCCCCCGTCAACGAAAACTTCCGCCACCCCCACTTCCGGGGGGAATCCCGATGCCCGGATGTACAACGGCCTTGTCCAGGTCGGCCCCTATCGCGCCTCCGGCACCACGGGGACATTCAACTACCGGACCAACATCATGACTTACGAAATTGTCCGGCCCCTCCCCGTGGCCTACGCCCTGGTCAGCAACAACCCCCAGTTCAACACGGCGGGTGGTAACGGCGGAGGCTACCAGTACTTCGCCCCCTTCAGCCGGTACGATCTGATCAGGCTCGGCTACATTCGGCAGGTGGAAACGACGGCCGCTGATAACATCACGACCATCATCCCGCGCTATGTCAATCTCGTCGGGCAGACATCCACCCAGGACCAGCTCAATGACCTGGCCAGGCAGGATTACCTTGCGGCAATGGCCACCCGTGCCGACGCCGACGAAGCGGAACGGCTTCGCCTCGAGGCAATCGCCATCCGGACAAACAAATCCAGGTCTTCCCAGGAATTCTTTGCCTACGCCAAAGGGAGCGGCAGCGATCTCACCTTGAGCAGCGGGGCCTACATCGACGGCTTTGCCAAGGCGACCCTGGCGGCAGAGAATAATGTGAACATTTACGGCACGGTCTGGGGAACTGACAACACCCGCATAACGGCTGGAGCGGGAATCACAGTGGCCAACGGCGCCCTGTTGGAGACCTTTACGGACAACCAGCCGACGGGGGGAGGGACGATTATCCTCGACGCCCAGGGGCCGGTCACGGTCGGCGGCAGGGTGCAGACGGTTTACGCGCCCTGGACGGCGACCGCATCCTCCAATCCGGGACAGATCGATATCACCAGCGGCATTGCTTCCACCGATGCGGTGGCCATCGACATCCAGGACAGCGGCCAGCTCCTCGCCATCCTGGCCTCCACGCCCGCCGACAAAACTCTGAACAGGGTGACCTTGACCTCAGCGGGAGGAGGTAAAATAAAGGTTAGCGGTCTGGGTTACGGCTACAACATCCTCGCTGACAAGGGTTTGATTGATATCCGCAATAATGGGATGGCCGGTGTCATCGATGTAATGGGTGGGGCCGCCCTGCGCGCCGACACGATCAAGATCGGCGCTTTGGGGCAACAGGGGGTGCTGAACATTTACGGCGGGGCCGCAATGAACGCCGATACGATGCTGAAGCTCTATGGTGGGGAGATTAGCGGGGGTAAAGTAATTTTTGCTACCGGCCCGACGGGAAGCGGCAATGTCTCCCTGACATCGCCCACCATCAATGTCGGCGCCAATCTCGTTCAGGTCAACACGGGCGTCACTGTCACTACCAGCACCAACCCGAATGTCTATTGCCAAACCTGCAACTGGGCAGGCCAGGCGGGGGCGACCCAAACGGGAACATGGTCTAAAGCTCCTAACAAACAGGATATCGCTGTCCGTCCGGCCTACTGAAAGGGGGCAAAGACTACCCCGGAAAGGACAGGGCGCCGGAGTAGCAAACAGCCTTTACAGTCGTGGTTTCCAGGATGCGAGACGAAAAGCGGTCAATCGCTTTCATCATGTGAGCCCTATGACAGGATCTCCCAATCCCATGGATATGGAAATTGTTGCTTGAAGTTCCCCTACGATCCCCGGGTATTGCAGCCAAACAGGACTAATTCGGTAATTATTGACTTCTTATTTTGCCTTTTTAATATCCCCGCCAACGGCGTGTGCCTCTTTCGCCCTCGCCCTGTTACGCTCTTTCAAGCGCTTTCTGCGGCGGTCAATTTCTCTTTTCCGTTCGTGCTTTTTGTGTTGTGCCATCTACATCCCCCTGTGATTTTATATTTTTTATCTCTATCTTCTCCGGTAAGTCCATACATCAAAACGGCGCCGATCACAAGCCGTCAAGACAGTTTCCGTGTCAAAGTCACAATCAATTATCTCGCCAGGCCTCAGATTTTAATCTCCAGGCCGTCATAAGCCATTGTAATCTCCAGCGTACTCTTTTCAGAGAGAATCCTCAGATAGGTACGCGTGTCTTCAAGAAGTTCATCAAAAACGTCGTCGTCATAGGTATGCTCGTGATGGAAAAGGCAAAGGCGTTTGACCATGCCTTCGACGGCCATCTCTACGGCAAGGATGTTGTTTGAATGCCCCCAGTTTTCCTTATCCCCAATGGCGTCGAGCAGGGTATACTGGGCATCGAAGATAAGCAGGTCCGTTTCTCTGATAAAATCCAGATATTCATAAAAGGGGCTCTCGGACTCTTTCTTGTGCTCTGAATCCGTGGAATAAACGACGCTCTGCCCGTCTTTCTCAAAACGGTAGCCGGAGGAGTCGCCGGGATGATGCTGTTTCGTTCCCCGCACCTCGAAACCGGCGATTTCATAGACCACATCGTACTGCAGGGGATGGAAGGTAATCTCCGCCCGCATGGCCTGAAAGGGAACGGGGAAAAAGGGCGGACTCTGCTGGGTAACGAAGGCCTGTTCCATACCGGGATGGATGCCGTAAATCTTGATCCGGTTGCCGGGAATGTAAGCGGGAGTAAAAAAGGGAAATCCCTGGATGTGATCCCAGTGGAGATGAGAAAGAAAGATATTATAGACGCACCGCGCATTGACTGCCGACTGCCCGAAATCCCGGAGACCCGTCCCGGCGTCGCAAAGGATATATTCATCCCCGCCGCGGATCTCGACACAGGAACTGTTTCCTCCATAGGCGCCCCGGACGGCGAAGGGAAGTTCCCGGTCCACAAATTCTTCCAGGACACTGTCATTTTCAAATGTTTTTCCCTGGGCAGCCTTGAGGGCCTTGATGATTTTTTGTCTAACCTTTTCCGCATTCAGGGATGAAGGCAGTGATCCCCGGGTTCCCCAGAAATGGACGAGCATGAAAAACCTCCCTCCTCAGTTAGTATGCCCAGGACCTGTTCATCGGAGCGATGTCAGGCGACGCCGGATTAATTACAGGTCGTACAGGGTCTCATCGACCCTGGGTCTTGCCTTACCTGTACCTTTTTTCCCTTTGGATCCATCGAACAGAAAAGGTTCTTCCCCTTCCAGGAGATCCCCCATTTCCGCCTCGATCTGTTCG
>JAPLJZ010000122.1 GCA_026388335.1 Deltaproteobacteria bacterium | reverse complement strand
CATTAGCGGTTTCCAACCTGATGACCGAACCGAGTACGGCGCCGGATAAGTAAGGATGAGTATTAAAATATTCAAGATGTCTGACAAGAAATGAAGAGATGCTTTTTTCGTCTTTTCCCATTCTCCGTGTAAGAGGAAGAATGGCAAAGGCGAATCCCAGGTTTTGCATTCTCCGGAAATTCAGAGATGCCATAATAAAAAGTGACCGTAAAAAAAAACCGGCCAAATCCGATGCCTTCATCCTTCCTCATCTCTCCCTGCCGATACAGGCCTGCAAACACTAGATTCGTACCACGGAAATCCTGTTAAGTCAATTCATTCCCCTTTATCCTTGACAGAGGTATGATTATTTGTTAGTAATTTCAACTTTTTTTTTGAGGTGAGAAAGATGATTTGTCAGACCATCAGGACGGGCACAGATTGTGTGTTCATGAAGCATAAGGGATGTGATTTCAAAGACGGCGCCTGTAAGACCATTATTGAAAGGTGCGAAGGATGCAACCGGATCATCGATCTGGAGACGGGCCGTTATTGCAGGGTTTATATGGACCCGACCAGTAAGTGGATCATAGGAAATTGCGTTACGGCAACCCACGTAAAACTGGAAATTAAAGAGGCTGCCCAGAAAATAAACCCGCTGAAGGCATCCAAGCGGGCAAGCCGTGCGAAAAAGAAGAAATAACACAAAAGACAAAGGGAGTCAGTAACACCACAGGGACAGACTCCCTTTGTCAGGAAATAATTTCTCTAATCTGCCTCAGCGTGATCTTGACAGCCGTCAGGAGCTGCCTTTCCTGGTTCACGGTCCCTTCCTGACAGGTGATTGATCCCCTTCTGGAAAGCTGATTCTTGGCGCCCTTGATCGTAAAATGATCTTTATAGAGAAGATCCCTGATAATCAACAGCTCATCCAGATCTTTACGCCGGTAAAGCCGCTGGTCTGATCTCGTGCGGACAGGCTTGACCGATTTGAACTCCGACTCCCAGTATCTTACGACGTAAGACTCCACCCCGAGGATACTGCTGACTTCGCCAATTCTAAAATAGGTCTTGTCAGGAATCGACACGTCCATACCAGGCGCCCCACATTACCGGGTTTGCGATACGGAACTAAACGTTCAGTGCCTTACGCAGAACCTGACTTGATTTGAAGGTGAGGACGCGGCGCGCAGAAATCTCGATTTCTTTACCCGTCTGGGGGTTCCGTCCGCGCCGGGACTTCTTTCCCTTCACCACAAAATTCCCAAACCCGGATATTTTTATTTTTTCGCCCCGGCCTAGGCAGTCCTTCATAATATCGAAAACCGATTCTACTATCCTTGCCGAATCCTTCTTTGAAAAACCAAGCTTCTCGTACACGTCCTGAATAATATCTATTTTCGTCATGGTTCTACCTCCTGTCTTCCGCTATTGTTTATTCTCCCCGGATCTTTGCTCCTGTCGCCTCAACCATGGTTTTAACGATCCGGTTATGGGCCACGTTGATCTCCTCTTCCGTCAGGGTTCTTTTGGTGGATCGATACTCAAAGCGCAATCCTAAACTCTTCATCCCCTCAGGCAGATTTTCACCCGTGTATACATCAAATATTGCAACATTTTCAAGTAATACTTCATGCTGCTCATATCCGGTTCGGCAGAGGGTTTCTCCTTCCATAGCAACAGGAACAAGAAACGCCATATCTCTGGAACTGGCTGGAAACTTAGATACTTCCCTGAAGTCAATTTTTCCCTTCGTGTACAACCGCAGGGTTTCCAAATCCAGTTGAAACACAATGGCACGGTTTTTCAGATCCATTCGCTCAAGAACATCAGGATGAATTTCGCCGACAAAACCCACCGTTTCCTGGCCGACAAGAAT
>JAPLJZ010000147.1 GCA_026388335.1 Deltaproteobacteria bacterium | reverse complement strand
GAATTCAAGTAAAAATCGTGGCTCATCGGCACAGGGAACTCATACCGATGATAATAAATTCATTGGACTTTTCTGCTTTTTTGATGATAACGAATTGTAACATGCTAATTTAGGAGGGAGATTTTTCAGATGGTCGTGGGTATGGCTAAGCTTCCTGAACTGTTGTTTTTTGAATTTCCATTTCTGATGCAACATTTCGATCGGTAATCCTTAAACTTGATTGACGAACGGTACCTCATTGATGTTCCTTCCCAAATATGATATAATTATTTTACGTCTTATGAGTAAAGCTGTGATCAGTCGATACATTGAGGAAATGGTGTGGCACCGCCGGGAAAGCAGGCGGAAAACGGAGAAAACAAACCTCAACCTGAACATCGGGAGAAATCGGTCTACTTAACTCAATACCTCTGCCCTTCGAGGTTATACAGAAAGGAGAAGCAAAATGAAAAAACATTCCGTTTTGACAGTGCTGTTCATAGTAATGGTAGTTTTTTTCTGTGGCTGTGCCGGTCCACAAAGGAATATCCAACTCCAAGCGGAGCTGCCTGACACGGCTATGCTCGAAAAGTCGCCGCTTAAAGTCGCGCTCTACATCCCCGACTCCACGCGCAACTACACGCAAGCAACTGAAATTAAGAGCAGATGCGGCTTTCACGACCGGGGATGGGCGCCGGCCAGATACGGAGAGGTTTTTGCAGAAACCGCCCAGGGAACATTGAGCCAGGTTTTTCAAAAAGTGACGCCGATAGGGCGGCCGGTTGAAGGTGGACATGACCTGATTATCCAGGCTGAGCTTAATGAACTCGGCTACAAACCGGGCTGCCGGCCGGATCCCGCGACCTATTTCGTCTTGAAAGGGACATTTCGGGCCGTTGATACCAATGGCGTTGAGATATGGCGAAGCCCCCTGACGTCGAAAAAGGTCGAGGCTTCCATTGGCGAGCGTTACAAACTCGACACCATTATCCCGGGGGCAATCGCCTCTATGGTCGGATCATGGACACAGCAGTTGCTGACCGCACCGGAAATCAAAAAGCGGTCCGGCAGCCGTTAGTTCCATTGTAAATTAAACCGGATTTACCTGTGGAAAGAAGAGGTTTGGCAAGATGTATCGCTTATTTTCAGGGGTACTGATTCTGATCATTCTTTCAGGATGCGCCACCGAACGCGAGCAGTTCATCTATTCCGCAAACTATGCCGAGGTACAGAAACGTGTGGAGGCCGAGATCAGGCAGACGGGTGTGGCCGATTCGGCGAAACTGCGTCCACTCTGCGACGCCTATGCGGCACTGAAACGATACGACCGGCTCTTCGAATGTTGCGACCGCCTCGAAGCAAACATCCGCAGGGGAGACAGACATGGCGTCTCTCTCGATGACACCGCGGGATCCATACCCTTCCTCGGTGACGCACCGCGTGAGATGTACGCCCGGATGCCCCATGTGTACTGGGACATCAGCTCTTGGCCTTCTTTGCTCCGGTCACAGGCCTACTTGGAACTCGGGCAGTACGAAAAGGCCATTGAGGAGGCCAAGAAGGTCTACGTCATGGTCCCCATGACCGACATGGAAAGAATTATCCAAATGCGGGTATACAGCATCCTGGGGCTTGCATATGCCCTTAAGGGCGACCGGGAAAACACGTATAAGGTTGCCGCCCGCCTGGATAAAATAAGGTTGCCTTCTGTCTTGAAAATCGATCAGAACATCGCCCTGGCACGGATCTATCTAGGCTTGGGGGACTTCCCGAGGGCGCTTGACGCCATTAAGCGAGAGGGGAATGCGCTCCACACTTTTCAGGAATTTCACCAGCAATTCATGCTGAATAAATGTCTCCTTGAAACAGGCAGTGTGGAAGAGGCCAAGAGGGGATACGATGCACTCTTGAAAATCCCCCAGATGAAGGACAGTGGCGAACTCTACTGGATTATTCTCTTTGACCGCGGCAGGATTGCGGAAAAAGAAGGTGATGTGAGCAATGCCGTGATGTTCTATCGGCAGGCGGTGGATGTTATTGAACAAGCGCGGGCGAGCATCCATACAGACGCGAACAAGATCGGCTTCGTCGGTGACAAGCAGGCCGTTTATCACTATCTGATCGTGGCTCTGTTCAAGAATGGTCAATATGAAAAGGCATTTGAGTATGTCGAGAGAGCCAAGGCCCGTGCCTTGGTTGACATGTTGGCAGCGAAGAAGGATTTTGCTCTGAAAGGAGTTGCTGAACAGGATATCCGCACCGCCCTTGCCATGAACGAAACCGCCGAAGATGAGGCGATCATTCAGGACATTTCCATCGACAAGAACAAAACCCGGAGCATCCAGATCAAGACGCGTGAGGATTTGAGAGCGAAGGCACCGGAGTTGGCCTCGCTAGTAACCGTTACTTCCCAGCCGATTGCTGAACTTCAAGCCATTATCCCTAAGGAAGAAACCCTGATTGAGTATTACTACCGTGACAAGGACATGTATGCCTTCATTCTGTCTGAAGGTAAATTACGGGCCATAAAACTGGACAGCAAGGGACTGACGGAGGATATTCAGGTATTTCGCAAGCTTATAGAAACTCACACTTCGACCCAATTCTTGGACATGTCAGGAAAACTTTACAAACGTATTTTCCAGCCCATGGAGAGCGCCTTGACCAAGAAGAATCTCATTATCGTCTCCCATGGGGCGTTGCACTACCTCCCCATCAATGCCCTCCATGATGGCAATGGCTACCTTATCGACCGCTACAGCATCCGCATGATGCCCAGTGCCAGTGCGATGAAGTACCTGGGGGAAAAGAAGGCAGCCAAGAAAGAGGGTATTTTGATTTTCGGCAACCCCGACCTCGGGGATCCTAAACATGACCTGGAATATGCCCAGAGAGAGGCCCAAGAGATAGCCGGGATCAGTCCGAATTCGAAGGTGCTCGTAAGGAAGGAGGCGACGGAAGGAGCCTTAAGAAAGTACTGTAACGACTACCGTTACCTACACTTTGCCACCCACGGGCAGTTCAGCCCCGAGACCCCGCTGAAATCAGCGCTTCTGCTCGCACCGGATGCCAAATCCAACGGGATGCTCACCGTGGATAAACTCTACTCTCTCAACCTGGCCACCGACCTTGTCACCTTAAGTGCCTGTGAGACGGGTTTGAGTAAGATTGCCAATGGGGACGATCTGGTTGGTCTCACAAGGGGGTTCCTCTACGCTGGATCGAGTTCCATCGTGGCAAGCCTATGGAAGGTAGATGACCTCGCTACCTCGCAGCTAATGACTCGTTTCTACACGGAGCTGAGCAATACAAACAAGCGTGAGGCCCTGAGAAAGGCCCAGTTGGAAACAAAAAAGAAATACCCGCATCCTTACTACTGGGCGGCATTCCAGTTGACGGGAAGTGCGGATTAAAATCTCAAATCACCTTTCTATTGGTAATTTTCACAGTTGTGTGAAAAACGTTTGTGTGGACTAGTAGGTGACAGCAGTTTTTGACATACACTTTTTTTTCTGAAGAAGGTTTCGCTGATTACGAGGACAAAGGTGGAAACGCTTGCCGGCTTAATTTCAGTTCGTGTTAACGGAGCACAGCTTCTTGTGATCAAGCATCCAGGGATTTTGCCGGGTATCCAACATTTTTCAATAGGTGATATGCGGAAAAGACCTCAAGAATGACCTATGCGCATGGAAATAGCACTGTTGTTGCCAATCGTCCAGAGGAGTCGGATGGATAATTACATTTCCTTTCTTTCAGTGCCTTCAATAACAGAGCCGCACAAGCGGCACGCCAATTAAGACCTTTTGGCTGCACGAGGCTGCCGGCCAACTGGCTCCGTTGGGACGATTTACTGATCAGCTCCCATTCTTCCGCCGCAATGGTTTCTTTTATTACTTGCTCTTGTGTCTCATTCAAGATACAATAAAGGAAAAAAGGAAAATTTTGTGGTGACAGTATGGCACGGACAAAGATGGTACATGCACGGATCGAGGAGGATTTAAAGACCGAGGTAGAGGCTGTTTTCAAGAATCTGGGGCTTTCAACCACCGAAGCCATAAAGATTTTCTTCAGCCAGGTGAGATTGAGAAGGGGGCTCCCTTTTTCGGTAGAGATTCCTAACGATGAAACCCTACAGGTGTTCAAAGACACGGATGCCGGTGTGGATATTACCAGTCATAAAAGCATTGACGCCATGTTTGATCACTTGAGGGCGCAATGCGAAAAGTAAAGACTACTGGCATGTTTGACCGGGATTTCGCCCTCATGGTCAAACGCGGGCATGACATCTCCAAGCTGAAAACTATCATGTCCCTGCTGGTCAAGGAGGAAGCGATGCCGGCAGCCAGCAAAGATCACCCCTTGCGAGGGAAATATAAAGGGCGCCGCGACTGTCACATCGAGCCCGACTGGATACTGATCTACAAACTCGAGGGTAATACGATTATATTCGAAAGAATGGGAACACATTCAGATTTATTCAGATAGCTTTCATTGAAATACTTCATGAACAACTAAGAGCTTGTCCGTAAATACTGCGGGAAGTAATTAACGACGCCATGCAGTTAATCCTATTCAATATCGGCCTCATCTCCCTCCTGAGCCAGGTTATTCTCCTCCGGGAGCTTTCCGTAGCCTTCTATGGCGTGGAATTGATTTATCTTTTCTCGCTGGGCGTATGGCTTTTCTTCACTGCCGCCGGGGCCATGATCAGTCGCTATCGCGTAGCCACGGCTGGAGCCATGACCTTCGCTTTTCTATGTCTCGCCATCCTCCTCCCTCTGGACGTCCTCTTCATCCGTGGCAGTCGGCTGTTATTTGCAGGCGTTCCCGGGGCTTATTTGCCATTTTATCAACAACTACTCCTCCCGGTACTGGCTCTTTTTCCCATCGGATTGCTGACGGGTTTTCTTTTCCCTCTGGCCGCTACGATTTTTATCCACGAAAAGCCGGACAAAGAAAGGGAGGGTAATGACAAAATTCAAACCTCTCAAAGGACCTTGGCTCTAGCCTACGGTATCGAAAGTCTCGGCGCCCTGGCGGGAGGAATCCTTTCCACCCTCTTTCTGAAATTTGACATCCCGGTTTTAGCCGCGACCCTGCTCGGTAGTATTTTTATCGCCTTGATCCCTCTGATCTTCCTGAGGAAAACAAAAAGGTCGAGACCTTTGAAAAACACCCCCTTCTGTCATTCCGGGCTTGACCCGGAATCCAGTGATGACTTGAAAATACTGGATTCCGGCCTTCGCCGGAATGACGATAGGGAGACTGAATTGGAATTTTTCAAAGGTCTCAGGACTTTGTGGCTGGCCACTATCATAGCCGTATGCTGCCTCATCGTCCTCAACTGGACGTCCTGGCTGGATCGAAAGACGATCGGATGGAATCATCCCCACCTGGTGGAAAGTCAGGATACAGCGTACGGGCGGATTACCGTTACCGGTCTATCCGGCCAGGCGGCGGTCTTTGAAAACGACGTTTTGTCTTTTGAAACGGAAGGCACGGAAGGAGAAACCTTTGCCCACCTGACTGCGCTGCAACATCCCCATCCCCGTAAGGTTCTGTTGCTGGGCGGGGGAACGGAAGGGCTGGTGGAGGCACTACGGCAGCATCCGGTAGAGAAGATAGATGTGGTGGAACTCAACTCAAGAATGGTCCGGATGGTCTCACGGCATATGCCCCCACAGCGACAGAGTACACTGAACACCCCACCGGTCCGTTTGATTTTTGCCGATCCTCGTGATTTTTTACGTCACAGCGACGCCTATGATCTGATCCTCGTAGCCATGCCGGACCCGGCGTCGGGACAGGCAAACCGCTTCTACACCCGGGAGTTTTTCCAGACCTGCGCCGCTCGGCTCCGTCCCGGAGGCGTCATGGGATTGCGGCTCCGTTCGGCCGAAAACATCTGGCCCCCGCCCCTGATGTACCGCATGACCAGCATCTACGGGGCGTTAAAATCAGTTTTCCCCCACGTCCTCTTCCTGCCGGGAGCAACAAACATTGTCACCGCCTCTCCAACTCCCCTTGCCGAAGACGCGGCGCCGCTTATCGAGCGCTGGCAGTTCCGTCAGATTTCCGCCCGCCTGGTGAGGCCGCCGTTCATCAACTATCTCTTTAGCAACGACCGGTTTCAGGAGATCAGAAAGATCCTGCAGACAACCGTCATTTTCGCCAACAGCGACATCCGGCCTGTCTGTTACCGGTACACGCTCCAGATCTGGTTGTCCAAGTTTTTCCCCCGTGCTTCTTTCCATGACGTCACCCTGCTCCTGCCTGCCGTCCTGTTTTCCTTGGCAGTCATGGCCGGGGCTTTCTTCCTGGCCCGATCCCACCCATTAATCAAGCGGGTATTCCTGGCGGGCATGGCCGGCTTTTGCGGGATGATCCTTCAGAATGTCCTGCTCCTTCATTACCAGGTCAAAGACGGCGCCCTTTACCAGGACATCGGCCTGCTGATCGCGTGCTTCATGGCCGGAATGGCCTTGGGCGCCATCGTTCTGCCACGCTGCCTTTCCCTTCCTGATCGGCGCTGGGGCGGGGGGCTGTTGGGGGGATTTTTCGCTCTGACAATACTTATCTACTTTGTCCTCATCCGGGATGGCGGCACCGGCTTGCTTCTCATGGCCTGCCTCCTTGCCTTTTCCGGTTTTTTTGTCGGCGCCCTCTTTGCCTACGCCACCCTTACCGACACCACAGATCGGCATTCCCTGATCTCCCCGCTCTACGCCGCCGATCTTATCGGCGGCGGATCAGGAGCGCTCCTCGGGGGACTGCTCCTCATTCCGGCGGCGGGACTCGATATTCCCGTCCAGATTGTCAGTGTATTGATTCTCTTGTCTTTTCTTATTGTCTGACGGCTTCGTTATTTGAAGGATCTTTCAAACAGATCGGCAATGGCTTTTTTTCCGTTTTCCTTGAGGAAGCGGGTGCCGGTGCCGGTGAAATGCTTTTGAGTGATGATCGGTGCTGCTGACGGCTTCCAAAGTTCTTTTCCCCATATGAACCAGGAGTTTTGCTCTTGGTCGAAAACATAGAGATGCTTATTGCAGAACTTGGCGTACTCCGCCCCCCATCCGGTTCCGCCCTTGATCGTGTCGTCCGCCATGATCTGACCGACAACAAAAACCTCCTGACCACCGGTGACCTGCCAGCAGATGCTCTGCAGCACCTTTCGAAAGATGGGGGCAGTGGAGTAGTTGCGGTGCATGAGTTTGGATACATAAGTCATACTCACATCTTTGCGTTCCAGCTCCTCAGTGGTCAATATCCTTACCCCACGGGCGCGTTCCATCTGATGACCTTCGAAGCCGTAGTTGACCTCCTGGACGCCATGCCTCTCAGCCCCGCGCCCGAACTCGGCTTCCGCCCCATTGGCGCCGCCACTATAAAGAATGCTTTCTTTTGGATTCATCATTGTTCTCCTTATTTTTTCGGGATAGGAATATAAGAAAAGTCTTGTTGTGTCAAATGAAAATCAGTTTAGTTTCCAAGATCTTGAAAAGGGCCCCTGACAATAACAAAAATCCTTGATCTTTAAACTCGTTTCATGACAATTGGTTTATATAATAATCGACCAATCCCCACTTTACCAAAGAGAGATAAGGTGGGATTTTCATGCTTCGTTGTGACTGCTTTGGGCATGGGTATTAATCATGGACGAGCTAAATGAATGGGTAAATATCTGTAGCGTTTCGGGAATGACCACGGCAAAGATCATTACGGGAAGGCTGGAGTCAGAGGACATTCCAACCCGCTTGCGCTACGAGGCGGCGGGACCGATCTATGCAATTACGGTGGACGGCCTGGGAGAGGTCCGGATCCTCGTCCCCGCTCCGGAGCAGGAAAGGGCCAGGGCGATTCTCGCTCAAACCTATGAGGAAGGGGAACTCGACTGGGAAAAAGGTATGCCTGAGCCTCCCCTTGAAGAGGATGGAGAATGAATGTCATGAAGGAACAAGGCTGCTGTGTTTTTGCCCGTCACCCCTGAGGAAGTCCGCGCCCGCGGCTGGAAGCAGCTCGACGTGATCCTGGTCACCGGAGACAGTTACATAGACAGCCCCTATGTAGGCATCTCCGTCATCGGCCAGTGTCTCCTTGCCGCCGGCTACCGGGTGGGAATCATCCCCCAGCCAGACATCGCCTCCGGCGCGGACATCACCCGTCTCGGCGAACCGGAACTTTTCTGGGGCGTCACAGGTGGCTGCATCGACTCCCTAATCGCCAACCACACCGCTTCCGGGAAGAAGCGCCAAGGGGACGATTTTACAGCCGGGGGAATCAACAACCGCCGCCCCGATCGGGCGGTGATCGCCTATACCAACCTGATCCGGCGCCACTTTCGAAGGACAAAGCCCATTATCCTGGGCGGGGTCGAGGCGAGCCTCCGGCGTATCGCCCATTATGACTTCTGGTCAAATCGTGTAAGGAGATCCATTCTGATGGACGCGAAGGCAGATCTGATCGTTTACGGCATGGGTGAAACGACGGTGCTGGAGCTTGCCCACCGGCTCCGCGACGGACGCAAGTTTTGGGACGTGAGGGGCATTTGTTATGCCGCAGCAGAGATAAAACCGGGTTTTCTGGAACTTCCCTCCTGGGAAGAGGCGGCAGCAGACCCGGCCGCCCTGGAAAAGATGTTTCTTGCCTTCTACCGGAATCAGGATTCCCGAACGGCATCGGGACTCTGCCAGAAGCAGGACACCCGCTGGCTGATCCACACCCCTCCCGCCCTGCCCCTCACCGAGGCGGAGATGGATGAGGTTTATGACATGAACTTCGAAAGGGCGGTCCACCCCTGCCACCACCAGGAGGGCGAGGTCCGAGCGCTGGAGACGATCCGTTTTTCCATCCCCACCCATCGGGGCTGTTACGGGGAGTGTCACTTCTGTGCCATCGCCGTTCACGAGGGGCGAACGGTCAGTTCCCGCAGCGAGGCGTCCATTCTCCGGGAGGCGGCGGTGATCGCCTCCCTCCCCGGTTTCAAGGGGTACATCCTCGACGTGGGGGGACCTACGGCGAACATGTACGGATTTGAATGTAAAAAGAAGCTCGCTCACGGCGCCTGCCCGGATCGGCACTGTCTCTATCCAACCGTCTGCGAAAGCCTGCGTCCCGATCACGGCCCCCAGATCTCCCTTCTTGGGAAGCTCAGAGAGGTTTCCGGCGTCAAGCAGGCCATCGTCGCCTCAGGAATCCGTTACGACCTCCTCCTTGCCGACAGGAAGCACGGCGTTCCCTACCTCCGCGATGTCGTGCGGCGCCACATTTCCGGAAAGATGAAGATCGCCCCCGAGCATTCCGAGGAGCGGGTCCTCGCTTGTATGGGAAAGCCGGGGACCGAATCCCTGCTCATTTTCCGCGATCTTTTTCGCAAACTCACGGCACAGGCAAATAAGGAACAGTTTCTCTCTTGCTACCTCATCGCCGCTCATCCCGGCTGCACACAGGCGGACATGGAATCCCTCCGCCGCTTCGCCGAGCGGGAGTTAGCTCTCCACCCCGAACAGGTCCAACTCTTCACCCCGGCGCCCTCGACCCTCTCCACATTGATGTACTGCACCGAGCGGAATCCCCTGACCGGGGGAAGTCTTTTTGTAGAAAAAACAGCTGCCGGTCGTGAGCTTCAGAAGCAGATTTTAGTTGTGAAAAACTCCCGTTTCGGGTATGGAAAATCCAAAGATCATCAAACCAATGTGGAGGGGAAATCATGGGCAAGGACAAGGACGTCAAGAAAGAAAACAAGAAGAAGCCTGCCAAAACGGTAAAGGAAAAGAAAGAAGCCAAGCGCCTGAAGAAGACGGGATAAGGTGTTCCGGGCGGTCTATATCGGCCAGTTCCGGTAGTAAGCGGCAGGTAATCCCCGTGCTGGTTATGACCCTAAGGGAGGATTCGCAAACTTAGTTCTCAAGATCCAGTTCCTTCCTCACGGCCATCCCGATCTGTTCCAGAATATACGGTTTCCTGACATAGGCGCCGACGCCTAAGCGCTGCGCTTCCCGGACCCGTTCAGTTTCCGAAAAACCACTGGCAATTATGGCCTTCTGACGGGGATTATTTTTTAGGACATGCCTATACGTGTCCAGGCCATCCATACCCGGTTCCATGATCATATCCAGAATCAGGAGATCGACTGTGTGCTGTTTTAAGTATGCAATTGCTTCTTCGCCGCTGGATACCGTTGATACGTTATAGCCGAGACTGCTGAGCATTATTTTTGCCAGATCCCTTTGCACCTTAATATCGTCGACCACCAGGATGTTTTCCCCTTTTCCCAGGATATTTTTGCCGGTCTCACTTTTTCCGGACGAAGGGAGAGCATCCCTTGCGGCCGGCAGATAAATGGTAAAGGAGGTTCCCTCTTCCTCTTTACTCCTTACATCGACGTACCCATTATGGTCCTTCACCGTCCCCCAGACCACGGCAAGTCCCAGACCGGTGCCACTTTTACCCATAACCTTTTTTGTATAAAAGGGTTCAAAAATATGTTCAAGATCTCCCGGAGCAATGCCATGTCCTGTATCGGAAATCTCCATGACCACGTACTCCCCTTCACGAACATCGTCATATCCAGCCACCGGCTTGTCTATATACTGATTCCTCGTCGCTAAACGGATAGTTCCTCCTGCCGACATGGCCTCAGCAGCATTTAGCACCAGATTCATGATCGTTTTCTGCAAATGAACAGCCGACCCACGAATAGGCAACAGGTCTTCAGATAAATCGACCATGACATTGATATCCTGGTGATCGTTCACCAATCGCTGCTGCTCGGGACTGGCAAGGTATTCCGAAATCAACCGATTCAAATGTGCAACGTCGTCCGTCTGCACCCCTCGGCGGGCCAACGTCAACAGGTCCTGGACGATCGCCGCCGCTTTCGATCCGGAATTCTGAATGGTCAGGAGGTGACGCCGCAGCGGACTATCCGGGCTCAACTGCATCATCAGCATTTCCGGATATCCGACCAAACCGACCAGAACGTTATTCAAATCATGGGCGACACCGCCGGCCAAGACTCCCAGGGCTTCCATTTTCTGCGCCCGTTGAAGTCGAATTTCCATCCGTTTGTATTCGGTCATATCCTGAAGTGATAGGATAACAACCTCTTCATCACCGAGACTAACCTGTTCCGCCGATATCAGGCATTCTCGAATATCGCCACCCTTGGTAACGACTCTGGAATACTCATCCCGCAGAAAACCCATCTTTCTTAATTTTTCCACGATACCGTTCCATTCGTCTTTCCTGATCTGAAGAACATCCTCACTTTTTTGACCCAAGATCTCATTCTTGGCGTATCCGAATAGTCTTGTGAATCTCTCGTTGACATCGAGCACCGTTGCATCGTTTGCGACAACCAATGCTTTGGGGGTGGGGCTTGCCTTAAAAACCGCGGAAAACCGTTCTTCCGATTGCCTCAGGGCAGCTTCAGTTCGCTGTCTTTCCTCAATCTGTTCGAGCAGTACCTGATTGGTCTGATATAAGGTATTGTGGGTCTCGCGAAGTTCTTGGGTTGACTCCTCCAATTTTTCGATCATCCCGTTAATTTCGCTTCCCAGTCTGGTCAGTTCATCTTTTCCAGCAACTGTTATCCGGGCGGAAAAATCAGCGTCCGTACCGATCTTGTTTACATCCTGCCCAATCTTGACCAGCCTGGCAATAATCGATTTTTTCAATAACCAGATGATGGCCAAGGCGAAAATCATGAACACAGCGAGGGAAGAGGCAATCAGATACCGGGTGGTCCGCTGTTCCTGCAGATAAACAGGTCGAGGCATGCGAACACTAAGCAGATAGGCCGGCGCCCCATAGACATCATAGATCTGTGTTTCGCCCTCGATGATATCGGAGCTTATTTCTTTGACTATTATGTCTGCCGGCACAGACGTCGCTTCTTTTTTCTTTCCCACTCCATCGTTAGACAACGGTTGCAGTGAAAGTACGGTCCTGGTCAATTTTGACCACTTTTGGATGATATCCTCGTCAAGATTGCGTCCCATGATCAGGGTTCCCATGATCGGTCCCGTATATTTACTCGTTAAAATCGGGCGTGAGGCAAGGATGACGCTGCCATTTTTTAAGAGCAAGATCCCCTTTTTATTGCTTTTGATACTTTCATGACTGGCCAGAAAGCTCCCGACACGGACATGCTCCATGATCTCACTGGAAAGAGCAATCTGCTTGTCTTCCTTGCGATCATAGCCCGTTGAAAATACGACTTCTCCTTTTTTGTTCAGGATAATAACGACATTCACCTTTAATTGTGCAAAAGTCGTATTATTCATATTCGCATTGATGTACTTTTCATTCTTCTTCTGAACAAAGACATATGTGTCGTCCCAGCCCGCGTAATCTCCCGCAGTCGTATCCACTGCTTCGCATTCATAATCAATGGCGCTCCGGACTCGCTCGACATTGTTCTTGATGCTGTCGTCCTCAATAACATCAAAGCCCTTCGACAAGATATTTGAGGTAATGAAATACAAAACAGCCATCAGCCCGATAAAGGTTACACAAACAATAATAAAGGTTTTCTTTGATAAGGTCATTTCTTACTAACCCCTATTGCCTTTTCCGGCCCAGATTGGCCCCGGAAAGCTTCACACCGAACAAACTACCGAGCGTCCCGGTAACAGGGCCATGCGATATTTGCGAACGGAAAGGTGATCAGGTGACAACATGTCATTTATTTCACTTAGTGTTTTAAATACGTATGAATTTTTTTTAATTTCATGGATAAGATCAATGAATGGTTGATTCCAGATGCCGCCCTCGACCTCCGCATGAACAGGGAGGACATGGAGGCCGCCGTCGGCCAGAAGGGAAAGGATACGCTCCCCAGCCGTTTTCACGCCCAATTCCTCAAAACAGGGCAGATCGGATGGAATTTCCGGTATCATCAGTCCCTCATGGAGAAAGGGTTCCCTGCCCCGCGTACAGCTCAGATAGTTAAAGCCATAGTCGCCGACGATCTTCAGAACCCGATCATCTATCAGCCAGGCCGGGGCGCCGAAGGAGGACGCGTTCTGCCCCGTTAAGTTCCGAAAGGCCGTCATACCCTTATCAAACCAGTCTCTTATCCATTGCTCCGATCGCCGGGGCAGGCCGTCCTGCCAGCGCCGGTGATCCCAGGCATGAAATTGCACCTCGTGGCCTTCTGCCATGATACGGCGGACCAGGTCCGGAAAGGACAGGGCAATCATCGGCGACGGCAGCAGGGTCCCGTAGAGGGCCGTTTTGAAGCCATACAAACCAGGGGCGTTACTGCGGAGCATCTTCTTTAGAAACCGCGGATTTTTAAGGAGTTGCAGAACCGCCAGACCGGAGGCATCCGGGCCCATGCTCAGATAAAAGGTTCCCTTGATCGCGAGCTCCGAGAGGCTGTCCAGGAGGCGGGGGACCCCCTCTTTCATCCCCTCACAGGTGTCAACGTCGATCTTCAGTCCCAGGATTCGCTTCATTTTCTTCCAGGAAGGAGTAAATGGTTCTGGTCAGGGAATCTTCCAGATCGATCTTCGGTTCCCAGTCGAGGAGCTTTCTGGCCTTGGTGATGTTCGGTTTGCGGGTGTAAATGTCCTGATAACCCTTTCCGTAATATTCCACCGCCGGTACCTCAACGATGGCTGAATAGCCGTCGTCCCGACGATGGCTGGGATGGGCCATAAAAATCTTTTTCATCAGGTGGGCCAATTCCTTAACGGAGCAGTCGTTTTCCGGATTGCCGATGTTGATGATCTCGTTTTTACAGCGATCATCCTTGTTCTCAAGTATTTTCATGAGGGCGGCAATCCCGTCGTCCACATATGTAAAGCAGCGCTTCTGGTGCCCCCCGTCCACCAAAGTGATGGGACGCTTCATGAGCAGTTCGGCAATAAACTGGGTGACGACCCGGGAACTGCCTTCCTTGGCTGCGTAAAGGGAATCGAGGCGGGGCCCGACCCAGTTGAAGGGGCGAAACAGGGTGAACTCCAGATGTCCCCGGGTGCCATAGGCATAGATTACCCGATCTAAGAGCTGCTTGCAGCAGGAATATATCCACCGCTCCTTCTGGATGGGCCCGACCACGAGGAAGCTCTCATCTTCGCTGAATTCGGGATCGGGACAGGCCCCATAAACCTCTGAAGTGGAAGGGAAAACTACCCGTTTTCGATATTTGACACATTGCTTGATAATATTGAGATTCATCTCAAAGTCGAGGTTGTAAACTCCGATGGGATCTTCCACGTATAGCTTCGGCGTGGCGATGGCCACCAGGGGCATGACGATGTCGCACTTCTTGACGTGATATTCTATCCATTCCTTGTTGATGGCGATATCGCCCTCCAGAAAATGGAAGCGCGGGTTGGACAGGGCGCGATCGAGGCGATCGTCGCCGAGGTCCATGCCATAAACGGTCCAGTCCGTCGTTTCCAGAATACGGTTGGTCAGATGATGTCCGATAAAGCCGTTGACGCCTAAAATCAATATTTTCATAATTTATCGTACTCTCTTTTCTTCCTCCCCTTCAGGGGGGCTTATTTCAGCACAGGCATATTCTTATACTGCCGGAAATATTGCCATATCGCGCCGTTATTGATTCTATTGCCGTTGATTTCAATATCCAACAGGCGGATTCTTCCGGCGGCGGCTTCAACATAAACCCTTTCCTCCGCATTATCAACTCCTACGGTTCCCGCCTCGTCGGCGCCCGATGCCTCCCCTTCCGGAACACCCCACCACACAAGAACCTTCGTTCCGTCCGGCAGAAAAGAGAAGGCCCCTGGATAGGGATCAGTGACGGCCCGGATGAGGTTATAGATCCTCGTCGCCGTCCAGGACCAGTTGATGCAACCATCTTCGGGTTTCCTGCCCCCAAAATAAGAAGCCTTGCCGGCATCCTGAACCATGCGCGGCGCCCTGCCGGTCCGGATCAGGGGCAGGACCTCGTCCAACAGCGCTGATGATGCCCGACAAAGTTTGTCATACAAACTAACCGCTGTATCTTCAAAGGCAATATCCACCGCCTTTTGACCTATCATATCTCCGGCATCGGGCTTGGCAACCATATCATGAAGAGTTACACCGGTCTGCCTTTCCCCATTCACTAAAACCCAATTGACAGGGACACGGCCCCGGTAGGCGGGGAGCAGGGAACCGTGGAGGTTATAGGCCCCGGCCGCAGGTATATTGAGTATTTCCTGGCAGAGCATCTTTCGGTAGTAAAATGAAAATATCGTGTCCGGGGCCAGGGTGGCGATATGCCCGATCCACTCCGGTTTGTTGACATCCTCGGGACATAAAACGGGAATATCTCTGCTCTTTGCCCAGTCGGCAACGGAGGCGAACCAGCATTTCTCTCCTGGGTCATCTTCATGGGAGAATATCGTCCGGACATTAAATCCATTGCGCAGGAGAGCCTCCAGGCCGGCAACGCCCATGTTGTGGTAGGCAAAGACGACGGATTTCACGACTTACTCCCGTCATATGCTTCATGGATGTTGGCAACGACATATTCCGGCCGCTTACGGACCTCTCGGTAGATCCTTCCGATATACTCCCCGATGACCCCCAGGGCAAAAAACTGCAATCCCACAAAGACGAAGAGAATGGCAAAGAGGGTGAATACGCCCTGGGCCGCCCATACCACCCCGTAAACAAGGCGGGCCACGGCAAGAAAGACGCCGAAACAGACCCCCAGAACAGACATGAAGATGCCGCCGTACATGAGCATCTTCATGGGAAAATCGGAAAAAGACGCCACCAGGTCAAACTGGAGATTAATGAGTTTTGTCAAGGGGTAATTAGACTTGCCGCCATGCCGCTCCTCGTGGGCCACTTCGATCTCCGTGACCCGTTTGGCGAAAACCGTCGCCAGGGCCGGGATAAAGGTGGCGTGCTCGCGACACTCGATCATGCGCTCCACGACGGTGCGGCGGTATGCCCGCAGCATACACCCCCAGTCCGTCATGTGAACGCCGGTGATGCGGCGCGCCACAATATTGATCAGCCGTGAGGCCCCCAGGCGGAACGCGGAATCCTGGCGCTGCTTGCGGATGGTGCCGACAACGTCATATCCCCCTGTTTCCATTTCCCTGATGAGCCGGGGAATCTCCTCGGGCGGGTTTTGAAGATCCGCATCGAGGGTAACGACTATGTCACCCCGGACAATGGAAAAGCCGGACATGATGGCGGCATGCTGGCCATAGTTGCGCGTCAACTCCACAACCCGAATATCCTGATCCCGGGCAAATCCCTTCAGGATCTCTAGGGACCCATCCCGGCTGCCGTCGTCGATCAGAATGATCTCATAAGGTTTCCCCATAGATTGCATGACAGGCCGGAGACGGACGATCAGGGCATCCAGGTTCTTCTCCTCATTATAGACGGGAATAACAACAGATATCAGCGGGGGTGTCTTATTCATGCCTTTCTTTTCAATTACCCTTCTCGATTAAATAGATGCCATATTGAGTCACATTTCCCCCCATTAGGCAAGTCCTTTATCCCCTTCTCTATCCCTTCCTCAGAATCTCTTTGATCGCCGCGCAGACATAAGCGACGTCATCGTCTGCCATCCCGGGATAAAGGGGCAAGGAAATAATCCGATCGGCGGCCCTTTCCGTCTCCGGAAGCATCGCGGGAAGATCTCCACACCGTTCCCGGATATACCGGAGGCGATGGGTCACCGGGAAATGGAGGCCATAACCGATGTTATAATCTGAAAGTCTCGCCATGAATTGCTCCCGGCTCATCGCCGTCACCTTCACCACAAAGAGATGCCAGGAATGGACGTGAGCGTAATCAGGGCTTCCAGGCAGCTCAATACCGGCGACATCTTTCAGCCCTGACAGGTATTGACCGGCCAGCTCCGCCCGGCGCTTATTCAGGACCTGCCACTTGGACATCTGGACCACGCCGATGGCGGCTAAGATATCCGGGAGATTGTACTTGAAGCCCGGTTGCTGGATGTCGTAATCCGGGTTTCCCCCCTTGCCGTAACGCTTCCAGGCGTCCCGCTCAATACCGTGAAACCGCAGGAGGCGAAGTTGCTTTTCCAGTTCACCGTCATATAGGGTGATCATACCCCCTTCGCCGCTGGTAATATTCTTGATGGGATGAAAGGAAAATACTGCCGGGCAGCCAAAGCCGCCGGCATGTACGCCCCGGTAGTAAGTGCCGATGGCGTGGGCTGCATCTTCAACGACCAGGAGCCCGCGGCGCCGTGCGATTTCCAGAATGGAATCCATATCAGCGGGGGCCCCGGCGAAATGGACGGGGACGACGGCCTTTGTCCGGTCGGTAATCAGTGTTTCCAACAGGGCCGGATTCATGTTCAGGGTTCCGTAGTCAATATCCACAAAAATGGGGCGGGCGCCGCGCAGGACGATCATGTTGATAGTTGAAGCGAAGGTCATGGAGGGAGTGATGACCTCGTCCCCCGGCCCAATCCCCAGGGCCGTCAGCAGCAGGTGCATTGCCGCCGTCCCCGAAGTGAAGGAAACGGCATAACTTGCCGTCGTTAGTTCACATAACGCCTTCTCGAAGACCTGGCAGACAGGACCGGTGGTGATCCAGCCCGACAGGAGGCAGCGCGTAACGGCCTCGATCTCTTCCTGACCGATGGAGGGCTTGCTTAAAGGTAAAAAATCTTCACGAATCTTCATCATAGGTTTATAGATTTTGATTAACTTGTCTGCATATAAAAATCAATACGTATTTAATGCCATAAACTATCGGGAAGATGAAGATGATTATGGCCTCGGATGGTGTTATCGTGTTGACGAGAAGCTTCCGGAGAAAGGCACTCTCAGGGAATGTAGAGCGAAAAGCGGCCGCCGCCGAGACTGCCGCCATTTTCCGTTAAAAAATACCCCTTTCTTTCCCCGTTGTTGTGGGATTTGGCAACGAGGCAGGAAAAATACAGGCCGAGACCCGTACTGCCGGTGTCAAAAGAAACAGGATTCCCATCATGAATGGTGCTGTTCCCCTGACGCAGCAGCTGCGGCGGGTACCCCGGGCCGTTATCCTCGATGCGGATGACGAGGAATGCCTCCTCCCTGACGGCGCTGATGCGCACCTTGTCACGCGTGTAGCGGTAAGTATTGTTCATGATGTTGTCGATAACGCCCAGAACGAGGCTATAGTCAAAAACCCAGAAGAGATCACCGGGGCAATCCAGATCGATCTCGATGCCTCTGGAATTCAGGAGGGGGGCATTCTGAACGACGGACTCTTCGAGACAGTCACCGACGCGATGCAGATCCAAATTGATCAGCAACTGGTTCTTCTTGGCCTTGTAAAGCGTCAGCAGGCGGATCAGGATGTTGTTCAGTCGTTTAATTTCATATTGCAGCAAGAAGAATTCGTGCTGGACGTCACACCGTTTCTCCTGACAGCGACCAATCATTTCCTCCAGGGTATTATAGAGCATTCCCAGAGAATTTTTCGTGTCGTGCATGGTTGAGGCCAGCACATCGGAAAACGTCAATTCATCCTGAGATTCCATTCTTCATCCCAACATCAGCATTTTATACATCGATCTGAGTTTCGGCAGATCTTTATAATTCTTGTCGAGCCTCGTTACCCGATCGAGATAGACCCGGACCTTGATCAGATATGCCGTATCCGGCTTGTTTTCTTGCATATACAGAATGTGGGCGTAAGCGGCATTGGCGTTGATGATCTTGTTGTCCGGAAGAATTTCGGTTGCCTTCTGAAAGTATTTAATCGCCTTTACCAGATCACCCTCCCTGACCAACCGGGCGCCCTCGTTATTCATCGTTATGACCTCATCAACTGCCGTATCGACCAGATTCTGCCCTTCATCCTCCATCCCGAGATTCCGGAAGGCCTGCTTTACCTGATCCAGAACCTCTGTGTCTTCATGATTGTTTTGAATTAACCGCCGGAGGATATCCCTGCCCGTCTCCGCATCGCCATTTAGAATCAGTGCTTTCGCAAGGTCGACATCAATATTGGCAGACCCCTTCCTTGGTTGACTCCTGGCAATGCTAACAGCCCGGTCTATCGCCTCTTTGGCCTTATCGCGCCGGTCGAGTCTGGTATAAACCATGCTCTCCGACATGGCAATCTGAATGGTTGCCTCCCGGTCATTATGGAACTCCCGGTTCCCATCCTTCAGGACCGCAATCCCTTCTTCCCTCTCCCCCTTATCGATCAGTACATTAGCGAGAATCGTGAAATTTTCCGGACTTTTGAAACATGAGTGTTTCCCCTGCCTGACCGCCGCTTTCAATGCCTTTTCCGCTATAGCCAGATCCTTGTTGTCATAGGAAAGCTGCCCGAGCTCTTTCTGACGCCTGATTTCCTTCGGTGAGATGGCCACGGCGCCCATCAGGACTTTTTGGGCATCAAGTGGTTTCCCCATTTTTTTCAGCACCACCGCCAGGAAGTCGTAGGCAGCCATTACCTTGTTGTTCACAGCGATCAACTGCTCCAAGACATCCCTTGCCTCTTCATATCTCTCCGTGGCAAACTTTACCCGCGCCGATCCCATCATCGCCCAGGGCAACTTCCCCATGGACATGATGGAGGCGTAAAAACGCTCCGTCTCTTCATAATTCCCCATCTTGAACAGAACCTCCCCTTTCAACCGGTAAAAATCGGCGAGATTGCGCGGTTTCTTCAATATCTCCGATTCGCACATTGTCAGGGCGCGTTCATAATCACCATCGGCAATGGCCTTTTCGACGCCCCGGAGAAGCTCCTTCTTTTCGAAGAGATTTTTTACTTTTTTCTCCAGTATCTCCCGCGTGAAGGGTTTTATCAGATAATCGTCAGGCTGGTACTCCATAGCCCCCATGAACTTGTCCATACTATTGTCTGCCGTTATCATCATGAAAATCGTTGAATGCGTTATGTAGTTTCGGTATTTGACCTCCTCGAGAACCTGCTGGCCGTCTTTTCCCGGACCAAGATTATAGTCGCACATCACAAGATCATAGCTTTTATCGGACATTTTGCTGACCGCTTCTTCACCGCTGACGGCTTCATCGATTGCCTTGACGCCGAAAAAGGTCAACATGTTCTTCACGGCAACGCGGAAATTACCATAATCATCAATCACAAGGATACTTTTTCCGCGCAGGTTCGGGGACTGTTTTGATTTTGATGCCGTAATTACTTTAACAGTCATAATATACCGGATGGAAAGACAAGTGGTAATATGCGAGACTTATTTAATTACGCAGAAGCTACTGGATATCCACTGAGATGTCAAATGGAATGTCGGGGCATCATATATCAACAGGGCAGCTTCCCAACACAGGGCGGTGATTTATCTTGACAGCGCTATTGCCGAACCATATATATAGACAGTAAATTCAACTACATAATTCAACTATTTGTAATATAAGGGAATATGGGACTAATATGGATCAATGAGGTTTCGGTCAGCTTTGGCGGGCCGCGCCTGCTGGATAGCGCTACGCTTCAGATCGAGGCGGGTGAGAGGATTGGCCTTTTGGGCAGGAACGGTGCGGGCAAGTCCACCCTCATGAAATTGCTCATGTGTGATATTACCCCGGATACCGGCGGGATCATCCGCAACGGCGAGGTCAGAACCGCCATGTTGCCTCAGGACGTTCCTGACTACCTGCCGGGAACGGTCTATGACGTTGTAGCCTCTGGCGGCAGGGAGCACCTGGAACTGCTCCGGGAATACCACGATCTCACCCTGCAGATGGCCAGGAGTAGCGACAGCAGCCTGCTGAAGAAACTCGAACGGGTTCAGCACCGGCTGGAGACCTCCGGCGCCTGGCTTTATCATCAGCGGGTGGAAAAGATGATCGCCAGGATTGACGTCGATGAAAATGCCGAGTTCCGGCTGCTGTCGGCAGGGATGAAACGTCGTGTTTTTCTGGCCAGGGCCCTGGTGAACGACCCGGACCTCCTGCTCTTGGACGAGCCGACAAACCATCTGGATCTAGACACCATCCTCTGGCTCGAGGATTTCCTCCTGAAGTTCGAAAAGACCCTCATGTTCGTGACCCATGACCGGGCGTTTCTCCAGCGATTGGCAACACGTATCGTGGAAATCGACCGCGGCCGCCTGATTGCGTTTCCCTGCGATTACGGTAAGTACATCGAGCGCCGCCAGGCCCTGCTGGATGCGCAGGAGAAGGAGTGGGAAGAATTTGACAAGAAACTGGCCCGGGAAGAGACCTGGGTTCGGCAGGGGATCAAGGCCCGTCGCACCCGGAACGAGGGCCGGGTGCGGGCGCTGGTGCAAATGCGTCGGGAACGGGCGCGCCGGCAGGAACAGGCAGGTAATGTCCGGCTGACGATCCGGGAGGCGGAGCGCAGCGGTAAATTAGTTGCGGAAGCGACAAAGATCAGCTTCGCCTTCGACGATGAAATAATCCTGGAAGGATTCTCCACCGTAATAATGCGCGGCGACAAGGTGGGCATTATCGGGCCCAACGGCGTCGGCAAGACAACGCTCCTCAAGATCCTCCTGGGCGACCTTGAACCGCAGCAGGGCCGCGTCCGCCTGGGGATCGGCGTCCAGATCGCTTACTTTGATCAACTCCGCGCCCAGTTAGACGAAAACAGGACCCTGAAGGATAATATCGCCGACGGCAACGATATGGTCATCATCGGCGGCGTCTCGCGTCATATCGTCGGCTATCTCCAGGATTTCCTTTTTCCGCCGGAGCAGATCCTGTCCCCCGTCAGCGCCCTCTCGGGCGGTGAACGCAACCGCCTCTTGCTGGCAAAGCTCTTCATGCTCCCCTCCAATGTCCTGGTTCTGGATGAGCCGACCAACGACCTCGACGCCGAAACGCTCGAACTCCTCGAAGACCGGCTCCTGGACTACAGCGGCACAATCCTCATGGTCAGTCATGACCGTGCGTTTCTCAATAACGTGGTGACCTCAACGATTGTCTTCGAAGGTAATGGGCGACTTCAGGAATACGTGGGCGGTTACGACGACTGGCTACGGCAGCGGCAAACGCCGGGTCTGGTAACTCGGCCGACAAGACGGGGGGATATAGGAAGCGTCTCGCACCTGCTCGCTCCCTCCAGACTATCAGGACAGACCACACACAGCGGAAAGAAGGATAAGCCCCCGCAAGAAAGGCAAAAATTATCCTTTAAAGAAACACGGGAGTTAGAAGCGTTGCCGCAGACAATCGAAGCCCTGGAAGAGGAGAAACAGCGCCTGATTACGACCCTGAATTCTCCCGCACTCTATGTTAATGCCAACAGAGACGCGGTTGAAATAAACAGGTCATCTGACCGCCTGGCGGCCTTGGAAGAGGAACTGAATGAGGCCTACGCCCGCTGGGATGAACTGGAAAACCTGGCGTCAAAATTCAGCGGCAAGACGGGGTAAAGGCAACCTTGTTTCTTTCGAGCAGAGTTAGGAGAGGCATGTAATAATATCCATTGACAAGCAAAAACAGCCGCTCTATACTCCGAGGCGTCATCGATTGGAAACTTTGAACCTGAGATAATTTGCTTTATAAGACGTAATGAGTGAAAGGTGAGCGGGAATTCTTATCGTCCCTCACCTGTAACCTACAAAGGGAGGTTATTTTTTCTATGACGTTTAGAAAAGGGCTTTTAACGACCGCCATCCTTCTGTTTCTGATGTCATCTTTGGCTGGCTGTAACCTTATTCGTTACATTGACGGCAGTACCCAGGAAGAGATTGAGCAAAAGGAAAACCCCGTGCTTTGGAAAAAGACGGCAGACCTGGAGGGTCAGAACCAGCTACGGCAGGCAGCAGATGTGGATTTGAGTAATCGAATCAGCAACCTTCAAGGCTCCCTCTCCAAAGTCGAGACCTCCCTGAAGCAGATGGAAGTCAATGTCGGGCAGATAACAGCCGGATTGCCGATGGAAGCAACATCCGGCGCCACCCCATCCTCATCGGCGAAAAAAGGTATCCTTGCCGCACTGCGGGACGATACGGCGCAAGTGAACGAGCGTGTGAAAAGGCTGGAAGAGAATGGCGCGGCGCTCCGGGAGGACCTCGAAACGATCAAAACCGCCGTCTTGCCGATCAAGGTCCTAAGTGGAACGGGGAAACGGGCCTCAGCCAGGAAAATGGCCCTGCGGCTGTCGAAGCTGGGATATCGAGTCGATAGAATCGATCTTGCCTCGCGCAAGAGCTATAAGCAAAACGTTGTCTTCTTCAGGGAGTCCTATCGAGAAGCAGCCGTGAAGCTGGCGGCCCGCATCGGCAGCGGGACGGTCGTCAGACCGATGACGTGGCGTTCGCAATATGGTATTATTATCGTTTCGGCCATGAGATAGCGGGAAAATACGTGTGACGCTACCCGGAGTTAATGATTATCCAAACGTTTAGGGGGAGCCGTCAAGATGATTATTCTGAAAATTGAGGAAGCGCCAGCAGATAGAACTTCCTGTTGTCCCAAACAATGCGGGCCGCCGGGAACGACCGCCGCAGGGTCTCCACATTGCCCTTCCCTTCCGTTACGGCAAAAGCAGGCACAGTCGCCGCCTTTCCTGCTACCATTTTCACGGCCCGGACAAATTCCTCCTCCTTGGGAAAACGCCGCTCCCGGTCCTGCGGGTCAATCCGGTCGGCCCCGAATTTAAGCTCCCCCAGATCTTCCACGATGGGCGTATTACGCCCCGTATAGAAATCAATCCCGTACATGGTACTGCGGTACTGATAAACCACGGCGTCAGCCGGGACGTGCGCCCTGATCGCCCGGACCACATCCAGGGCTGATTTGCCCGGCGTCAGGTAGTGGGACAGGGGAAAGAGGAGGCTGATAAGATAAATGGCAAAAAGGATATAAACCGAGGCAAACCAGCCGGTTTTTGCCCTTTTGCGCAAGATTTCCGGGATAAAGAGGATCGCCGCCGCTACGATCACAGGTATGCCGAGCCATAGCCAACTCCCGCCGGGAGGGCCGATTTCCCGGTATTCCCGGACAAACAGGGGCGCAAGCATCAGTACTCCCAGGGCCAGGGACTGCACAACGGCAGGTGCCAGGGTCCAGGAAGTGGTTTTATTCCCTTCTCCAGAGCCGCCTTGACCTTCATAGCTCGTAAAGATGCGTCCCACAAGGACGGCAAGCGGTAAAATGACCGGGGCTATGTAGGAGGCCAATTTTGAAGAAGAAAGGGAGAAAAAGAGAAAGATGAAACCGGTCCAGACGGCAAAAAGACGAATTTCCTCCTTTCCAAAGAGTCTCCAACCCGCCCGGCGCACCCCCATAAGTGCCTGGGTAAGATAGGCCCACCAGGGGGTAATCCCCAATAATACCACGGGCAGATAGTACCAGAAGGGCTCGACGCGCTCATGGATCTTCGTCGTATAGCGGAGGAAATGCTCATGGATGAAAAAGAACCAGAAGAAATCGGGATTGGCCCGTTGTACCATAAAGAGCCAGGCTCCGACGGGGAGAGCAAATAATAAGATTCCCACAGGAGAAAAGATCCGCAGGATGTCCCGCCAGCGCCGGGACCAGAGGAGCCACAGGACGATGACCGCCGGGGGAAAGACAACGCCGATCACCCCTTTCGTCAGAAATGCCAGGGCGGATGATCCGTAGAACCCATAGAGCCACTTTTTATCGGCCGTACCGTGAGACTGGAAGAAACGGAAGCCGCACCAGATGGCCAGACACAGAAACAGCGTCAAGGGCATATCGAGGACATTGATTCTGCCCAAGGCAAAAAGCAGGAGGCTCACGGACAGGACAGCGGCGCTGTAAAGGCCGGTCTTCCGGTCATGAAAATAGAACCCCATATTATAGACGAGAAGAATGCAACCCCAGGCGCAAAGACCGGCAAAGAGACGGGCGGCAAAGGCATTGTCACCAAAGGCCTTGAAGAACAAGGCCGTGGCCCAGTAGGCTAAGGGCGGTTTCTCAAGATAGGCCACTCCCTTGAGGTGCGGAGTGATGTAATCCCCCGTCTGATTCATATACTGGGGAATCAGGGCATAACGCGCCTCGTCCGGCTCCATCAGGGGCATAACGGGCAGGACCGCCACATACAGGACCAGAGGAACCAGGAACAGCACGAATAAAGGGCTTATCAGGGTCGCCATCCATTTCCTGAGCAGGACGGCCGTCGGGGACGGAATGCCTGGATTGGGAGAATTAGAAACGTCGCCAATACTATTCGACATGGATATTGCCCAGGATTTGTCTTTTTTTACCATACGTACTGATGTTGATGAACCCGCAAAAAATCATAAATACTAACTTTCTTCATTCCGGACTTGATCCGTAATCCAGTATTTTCAAGGTGTTCTGGACCCCGGCTTTTGCCGGGGTGACGGTGGTGGTGACTTTTTGCGAACACGTCAATGTTGGTACCCTCGCGTAATTATTCGTTATCCTTGGCTCCCCACTTCCTGAAGACACACCCGCACTTTCCTGTAAACGTCCTCAACGGAGATGGACTGCATACAGAGGTTATTCCGGCAGGGGGAGAAGCGATGGTTAAAGACGTTGACACAGGGACTACAGGCAAGTTGCGGATGGATCACCTGGAAACGCCCGCCGATGGCCCCGAAGAGGGCCGGCGTCTCGGGACCGTACATGACGATGCTGTTAATGGGGGTCAGGGAAGCGAAATGGCCGGGGCCGCTGTCGTTGGTTACGAGGATATCGGCCAGGGAATAGAGGACGAGGAGTTCCCGGAGCGTCGTCTTGCCGGCAAAAGAGGCGACCCTTGCCGAACCGATCTGACGGCTGACTTCCTCAGCAGAGACCCGCTCCGACGGCGCCCCCGTAATTGCCAGCCACGCCTCGGGATGCTGCGCCAGAATCATCTTTCCCAGGGCGACAAAGCGCTCGGTCGGCCACTTGCGCAGAGGGAGCATATCGCTGGCGTTGGGATTCAAAAGGACAATGGGGCCGTTTTCCCGTGCCTTAAATTCATCTTTCAGGAGTTCCCGGACCCGTTTTGTTTCTCGCTCCCTAGGGGTAAATACGGGTAGAGTTTCTTTAAAGGCGCCGATATCAAGTTTCAGCAAGGGAAGATCTTCGGGGTTGACCGCCAGGGCCTCCACGAGAAGATGATAAAATTTTGCGGTGTGGAGATAAGGGTTGTACTGGACGCGGTGGGTCAGCAGATCACCCCGGTATGGGGCCTCACTCGTAAAGCGGTGGAGACCGACCCGGCGGCGCGCTCCCGTAAGAAAGGCAAGGATCGCCGAGGCCCGGGCAAAAAACTCCATATCCACTGTGGCGTCGATCCGCAGGCGCCATACCTGCTCCAGCATATGCCAGACATCCCAGAGAAAGACCCCGAAGGTCTGATGGCGTATGGGAAAGACATTCTCCGGGGGAACCAGCTCCAGAATATCGAGAATCGGGCGATTTTCTTCAAAGACGCAGAAATAGACGTTCTCCCGTCCCACCATCTGCACGGCCCGCTCCAGGGCACTGTAGGCAAGAACCGTCGCCCCCTGCTCGATGAGCTTGAGAAAGAGAATCTTTCTGACCGGTCCCGGATCTTCGGAGTCACTTACCACGGCATCCTGTATCCGCCGCACCCCCGTCAGGACAAAACAGGCCAGCCGTCCCATCCAGATATCAATGATCCTGATCGTTTCCGGTCTCAATTTCCTTCACCTGGCTGGGAAATGGATCTGGTCATATTATATTATTCCTTTCTCCTCATGAATTTCCGGCAAAAGTTATACTGCACTAACCAGAAATCACCGCCGGTGTCAAACAGGGAATAAATCCTGACAAGGCTTCACATTTCAGCCTATGGTTTCGAGCACGCTGATTTTCTACAGCCTGGCATCAAGATCATCAGGGCCACCCGGTGGTTAATCGCCGTGGTGGCAATGCCGACTTCGTTCAAGTCACGATATAGTCCGTCGCCAGTCCTCCTTGATGAATTCCAGAAGCTGCCTCGCAAAATCGGAAACCAGGACGATACCCTCGAAATCGAGCGGGCAGAGGAGTTTCTGCATGAGCAGACCGTCACCGTCGAACCAGCGCGGCAGCGGGTCGCCGAAAAAGTAGCCCCGTTCCCGAAGGATGACCACCGCCGCGCCGACCCAGGGCTCGGTCAGATTCAGCCAGACCTGAAAAACGACGGCGTTTTTCGTAAGCGCCTCGCTATCTCATATAATCGTTAAGTTACTTAAAATTGGGTTTTAGGCGGGCCGCCGAGTGACGAATACAGATAGAAGCGCAGTTTTAATACGATACTTTCATTTTGATGCTCGTTACCGTCGTCCTTGCACTTCAAACGGGCAAGGCTGTTGTGCAGATCTCCACACCGTAATTTCTATCAAGGTTTTCTTTTTGGCTGCTTATCAAGCTTGTTTTTTGACTTTTGTTTCTCTTTTTCGGCGCTCTGCTTCTGACCCTTTTCCTTATCTTTCTTGCCGCCCTTGTCTCCCATTACGTCTCTCCTTTTCCTGCTTTCCAAAACATCTTCTCCCAGCGTGGTTTTTGTTGCAACCACAGTAGGCCCATCGCTATTAAAAATCCCCTTTTCATATTTTCCCCTGGAGAAGATTCCTCATGAGCAGAGAAGCGGTTTGAATGGACCCTCTTACACAACTTTATGAGGAATGATCCCGTAAGTCAAACGTTTATTGTCGGTCTGTCCGGGGAGGTCGCTGGACAGGTTTTTTGTCTCCATCCCTGTCCGTTCCAGGGGTTCGTACGTCTCTTCGTGGTTTATCGTCCATTCGATCCTGGCGCATTTTCAGCCTTTCACAGGCCCTTGCGACACCGGACGTGCATGCCTTTCTAAAATTTTCCTCGGCCAAGGCGCGATTTCTCAGTTTTACATAGATTTCTCCCCGAAAGAGATAAAGCCTCCCGTTTCCCGGCTGGAGCTTCAAAGCATTATTGATCACAGACAGGGCTTCCTCGGTCCTTCCCGGCTGATCCTTCAGGATCATGGCCTTGACGGCCAAGGCGCGGGGCGACACGGGGTTGATATCAATAGCCCTGTTTATGGTTTCAAGAGCCTCCTTTTCCCGCTTCATTTTCGCCAGGGCAAAGGCCTTTCCCGTATATGCTTCCACCAAGCGGGGAGCTGCCGCTATGGCCTGGTTGAAGGCCTTTTCCGCTTCCTTCCAGCGCTGGGCCATGGTTGCCTTATCTCCGGCCTGAAGGTATTCAAGGGCGGACATTTGCTGTATGATGGCTTCATGCTTCTTCTGCACTTCCTTCTTCGGCTTTTCCCTTGCTTCTCCCTCTCGAGTGCTTTGCTGGGTCTTCAGTTCGGCCAGTTCTTTCTGAAGGGCCGCCATCTGGGTCTGAATTTCCTTATATCCATCGGATGAATGGCTTTCCTGCAACGCCTTGATCCGATCTTTCAGATGGGATGCATCGACGGTGGCCTTCACCCGAACAACAACTACCATATTCTCTCCCGACATGGACCACTTCTCGTCAAGCACCTCGACAGACATGACACCCGCCGTCAGCGACTGGATCTGGTCCTTGGAAAGTGTGAAGTCCCTGACCTCCGTCGAACTCTCCAGATAGGTCCCGGCCTTCTCCATGGCCATCCTTTTGGCCTCCATAAGCGCCAGAGATTTGGCATCCTTTTTGGAGTCCAGATCCCCCATGACATACTTGCCTTCACAAACGACAACTGTCGGTTCCGCAAGGGCGGCCGTCGGCGCCATCACCACGATCATGAAAAATACCATCAGCATTTTATGTAGGTTTTGCTTCATTATGTCCCCCTTTCGGATAAGCATCTCATACATTTCATGACATATGGGAAGAAACATACAATCAATCCCCCCTTCTCGTCAACGGATCATTTCCATCCCGAATTGCCTCAAAATTATCGTGTAAGTCCCCCAACTAAAGGGAATATTTTTTACTTTTTCCTGCCCGCAGGGCAATCAGCTCCGCCGCAATGCTGACGGCGATCTCCGCGGGCGTCCGGGCGCCGATGGCGATACCGATGGGGCAGTGGACCCGCGCCGACAATTATGACCCGGCCCGGCAGGGCGACGGGCTGGAGCAGATAACGGGCACGGAAAAATACAGCGACAACCTCGTCTGGGCCGGAGGCTTCCAGATTCGGCGCTTGCCAAGGTGGAACTTACGCCGGAGGGGCGCATCCGCGTTTACAGCAGCGTCTCCGACATTATGTGAAAAAACTTGATTTACTCATTATATTGGCCTATATTTAGACCATTACATATAGCAAAATAAGGAGCCAAAATATGAAAACCATTTCAATATCAAAGGATATTGTTCCCATTGCAGAATTTAAAGCAAGCATATCTAAATGGTTTAAGAGTATTCAAATAACCGGACATCCATTAATTATAACACAGAACGGAAAACCCGCCGGAGTTCTCCTCTCTCCTAGTGATTACGATGAACTGGTTTATAAAAAAAGCTTTTCTTGATTCTGTCAGCAGAGGGATATCGGATACTGAAAGCGGAAATGTTTACAGCACTAAAGAACTCAAGGCCGCATTTAGTGCGAGAAGAAGCATGGAGGGAAATATGAAAGACAAAAAGGATTTGACGGCACCCTGTGGACTGGACTGCTTCAATTGCGACCTTCACGAGAACAATCTGACAAATGAACTTGCCGAATTGATTCATACCAAAATGGGTGTACCAAAGGGGGCAATTTCTTGCAAAGGGTGTCGCCAACAAGACGGAAAGCATTTCCATTTGCCGGCAGAGGGGTGTGCAACTTTGAATTGTGTCAAAGCCAGGGGCTTAGAGTTTTGCTGTGATTGCAGTGATTTCCCATGCGCATTTCTCGCACCGACGGCTGACAAGGCTGCTCAGTACCCTCATAACATGAAACTTTACAATCTCTGCCGAATCAAGAAGGTTGGACTTGAACGCTGGATTGAAGAAGCTGGGCAAATACGGAAGAAATACTTTACCGGCAAATTTATTGTCGGAAGGGGGCAAGCGGATTGAGAGACAGAGAAGAAGATACAACCATGTAATTTTTAAGCGTCCGAGATTTAAGAGGTAAATCGGCACAAACAAGGACTGCCCCTTCTCTTTTGCTGTTTTTACTTTTAACGGTAAGTGCACACCCCTTCGGAATATTGCCTCTCGTCAGGAATAGCGCATGATGTGGTTGCAGGTTTAGTTGTGACCGCTCGCCAGACAACCCTGACCCTCTATCTCAAAAGGGAAAGGGTCAGGGGGAGGAAGTTTCAGGCCGTTGCGGCGCCCGGCATCGTCATCTTGGGGACGAAACTCTTCCAACACTGCTGAACAGCTGCCATCTCTTCTTTTAAGGAGTCACCATATGTTTTGTAAAGTTCACCAGAAGAATCCATAGACGTCTTCAACAGCTTTTCAATATCTCCTGCACGCCCGGCATCGGTGAGTTTCCGCGCACAATCCATCCAGGTATTGTACATCTTGAGACAGTTTTGTTGATGAAGTTGAGACAACTCAAGAAGTGGTTCATTTGTAAAGTTTTTTCCTACTCCTGACAACAAGTCGGTCCAAAAAGTAACGGGATTCGTCTTCATTTTCTCATCCATTAATTACACCTCCTTTCCTTGATTGTTTAAGCGACCTACTTCGTTGATCCGTATATTGGAAAAACGGCGGCATGATACTCTAAGAGTAATGAAGGATGAATGCAATACGGAATAATTTCAAGATTAATACGGGGTATTTTCTGGTAGTCGCTAACGACGCGGTGAAAGAAGGCGAAAGCGGAGATTAGTCTCTTTATTCGTCAGACCGAGTTGCCGTGAAGGTTTTCAAGAGATAATCGATTTTCTTACAATGGTTAAGTCTGTCAAGCGCCTCGCGCAAGTCTTCAAGAACCGGGCATATCGCTGGACCTGTGCGAGATCAGGTGGTAAATTTGGCGACACTTTTCATCAACTCGGGATTCATATAAAGCTTTTTCGCAAAGCGCAGATATTTTGAAACGATTGCCCGCACGGCCAGTTGCAGTGCATAGGGCCTGATGGGTTTCTCCAGAAGATAGTTAATATCGGAGGCAATGCAGACATTGACAATGTCTTCGCTGGCCCTTCCTGTAATGATGACGGCATCTTCGAAGGCCATGGGGTATTTGTCGGCAATGGCGTCAAGAAAGGAAAAAGCGTTCTTTCCGGACAAATAAACATCGACCACAAAAATGGCCACGCCGACGTCCCGGCCCAGGCAATAGCTGATGGCTTGATCGACGTCGGTGAAAGAATGGACGTTTCCCCAAGTATAGAAATCCTTGATGATATCAGTAACGACTTCGCAAACACCCTTATCGTCATCGAGGACGATCACATCGAGAGTACCAGTCATTTATCACCTCCAGATCCGAAAGTTGAGGATAGCGTAGAAGATGAAAACCTTTTTGTCAAGAGGCATTTGAGGGATATGCATCTTGGGGAATGGGGTCAAGAGGGGCATTCGGTAACGGTTCGCCCTTCGCCGCGCATGGTCATGATCGCCCGAGAAAATTGTTCACGCAGGAGAGGAATTCAGCAAGCAATTTTTTGCTGACAACAAAAATATGCCCGATATCCTTCTCGATCGTTTGATTTCCCGTTCCCGTTTTGCCCCATCGTTCACTCGCCACGCAGGAACCGGGAGGGGCAATGGGATCACGGGTGCCCCGGTAGTCAAAAATGGCGACGCCGGCAACTTTCAGGGCGTTCATGTTCACCGGTTTTCCGTCCAGGTCGGGATTGCGCGACGGCAGGCAAAAGGTGCCGTTCATCAGTTCATTGCCCAAGAAAAATTTGCTCAGCCATTCATAATGAGACCTGGCGGGAAAACGCGTCCCATGGGTCAACCAGAAAAGAAACGGCGCGGCATCATTCATGGAATCGGCTTGGCACGCCCTTTCATAGAAGCCCATGAGAACACTGTACTGAACACCGGGTTGAATCTCATTAATACCTTGATCGATGAGTTGGGGGGGGATATTGACGGAACTGAAGAGTTGCTCCATGATATAAGGATTATAATTTTTTCGGATATAGGCCCGCATCGCCCCCTGGCCGCTTTCACCATCGTCAAATTTGACAGGGGCCGCCAATAGACAAACCTTTTGGACATCCATGTGCAGACCCGCACTCAATCTTTCCTCAGCCCGGCGGGCAAGATAAGGCAGGATCAAGGCGCCGCCCATGCAATAGCCGACGGCGCTGACGGGGCTGCCGGGATGGAGACGGGTGATGAGGTCAAGGCAGTGGTCGTGAACGGTCTTGACGTAGAATTCCAGGCCAAGCTGCCCGTCTTCTTTAGCAGGTTGGCCGTAATCGACCATATAAACGCGATAACCTTCCCGAAGGAGTCCCTCGACGACGGATTTGCCGACGGCAAGGTCAAATAGCTCCGGTTTGTTGATGAGGGGCGTGGAAAGATAGAGGATGTGGTCAAGAGGTTTGACGCCCGCGGGCAATGGGTAGTGGCGCAAGGTTACCGAATGGATCTGCGAGTCTTTGACGATCTCATAAGGAGAGCAGCCCAGCTTGCCGCGCGTCTCCCTTTCGGCATAATGTTTGGGATCGAAAGCCTCTGCCCGGTATAAATTTTCAAATCGTTGTCGATTTTCGGAGAGATAGTCGTCCATGGTCAACATGTCCGACCCGTCGGGATTTTTCCTCATAAAGGGCAGCGCGGCATCTTTCAGGGGTGTTTCCGTAATCACCACGAGCAGGCATGCCAAAAGATCCTTCATTGCCCGAAGTCTCGTAAGGCCTGTTGTAGTATGAGCTTTTTCCAACTTGGAAAACTCGCTGATGAAAAACGTCAGAATCTGTTTTCCCTGGGATGTCGTGGATAGTTGGCGGGCCTTTTCACGATCGAAACAATCATCTGTCATGACCCGCTCACAGAGATGCTGAAGCAAATAGGCGTAGTTCTTGTGTATGTCACTGTCTTTGTCCCGGAAGATGTCCGGTTGCTGGCGCAGGCGGACGGTTAATTGGACATTCTTCTTGATCGGTTCCGTCACAAAAGTACGCAAAAAGTTCCTCTGCCATAGGGCGGCGACGGACAGGGGGCTGTAAAGCGGGCTGTAACGGCAGAAATAATCGAGGAGTTCCTGATAGCGAAAGGCATTGTTTACATACCAGCCGGACATCCTGCTCTGCCAGTAGTGCTCCGCAGCCAGACCTTCTTTATTATCCGCGGGGGTTTCCCCCATAAGACTCAATAATTCATTTGGATGAAGTCTTTGTTCCAGCATTGCCATTGACCGCCAATATTTACTTGTTGAAGTAAGCAAATAAGATGCCAACCAAAAGACATGCTATTTGCCGGATCATTGCCCTCCGCGGAATGGCTATTGATCCGGCGGGACGGAGGGGGTGGAGAGTATACCTCCAGAACTTCGAGGAGCGGCTTCTCTTCATTCTTTGCTAAGTTCAAGTCTGGACATGACTGCCCGGAGAAGGTCGCAGCCTGCCCCTTCGGGGACCGGGAGTCCCCGAAGAGATTATGAAAAAGCGATCCTTCAGGTGCGGTCGCCAGTGAACCCCGGCATTGCGGGAATGAAGGTCCGCAAAAATTCATAGCGCGCCGTCGCCTGTTCTTTCATGGATTCCTGACAGGTCTTGATGATTTCCTTATTTGATTCCATACAGGTCTCCAATACCTTTTTTGCATCCCCGGAACGGCTTGCCTCGCCTATTTTCCCTAACTGGTCGAGCCAGGTCCGATATATATTCATGCAGCTTTGCTGCTGCATCTTCGTCAATTCCATAAACGGCTCCATCGCTTTGTTTGACGTTGTAAAAGCGGGAACATTATTCCACATTCCCATCATCATTTCGGGCCATTTCGCCCCCTGGTTTTCCGTTTTTTCTCCCGCCATTGCTTCATCTCCTTTCGCGTCATGAACTTCATCTATCTGGGCCATGATCTGTGATCTATCATTCGCATTGCCGCTCGTTTCTGCTAAAATACTTGTCGCTCTTTCGCCTATCTTCTTCTTTGGCTTTCCCTTTTTTTCTTCCGTCATTTGATGAAGCTCCTTTTTTTCTGTGTGTATGAAATAGGCTTTGCAGTCTATAGCTTCATTGGCTATGTTGCAATACGGAATTATTTCATGTTTTATACGTGGTAAAAACTGTGGTTTGGGGAGAAGGGGAAACCCTAATGGACAAAAACGAAAATTTAATTCCGACGACTATTATTCCATTATTCCGACAGGTTCATAAGGAAGAGGCACAAGTTGGCTTTTTTATGGCTCAAGCCCAGCTTCTTGCGGATATTATTCCTGTGAAATTCGACGGAGCGAATGGAACTGATTAAGATGTTAGCAATTTCCTTGCTGGTTTTTCCTTCTCTGATCATATTGGCGATCTGAATCTCCCTGGATGTGAAATCAGCAAAACGAGCGGTAAGATTCTGCAGAAAGGGGGAGATGACCTGCTGAAGATTGGCGGCTACGATATCCAGCCAGTTTGTCTGGTAGTCATTCAATTTATGACTGCGAAGCTTTTCCAGGTGGGGAAGCACCAGTGTCTTGATATTGGCCAGGATCTTCCTTTCCATTTCCTTCTGATCGTCTTTCATGCGCTGAAGGAGAACCCGCAGGGCCGTATTGGTATCCGCAAGCTGATGGGACTCGGCGGCCAACGCCTCCTCCGCCCACTTGCGCTCGGTGATGTCGCGCCCGATACCCAGCACACCGATGAGAATTCCCCCGGCATCGTACATCGGCGTCTTTATGGTATCCAGCAAGGCATGATGGCCATCGTCGGCGAAGGTGATCCACTCCTCGTTGCTGCTCGGCTTGCCTATCATCATTGCCCTGCGGTCATGCTCACGAAAGAAATCTGCCAGTTCCTTATTTACGAAGTCGTAATCGGTCTTGCCGATGATGTCCGCTTCCTTGGCACCGAAAAAACGCTCGAACATCTTGTTGCAGGACATATAGACGCCATCTTTATCTTTCAGCCAGATAAGGTCAGGGATCGTATGCACCAGCGTGTGCAGGCGGCCTTCACTACTGCGCAGCGCCTCCTCCGCCCGCTTGAGCTTTGATTCCGATGCCTCCAGTTCTGTGATTCTCTGCTTCAAGAAGGCATTCTCTTCAAGCAGTTCTTGATTTGTTCTGAATGGATCTTTCATATTATGCCCCTTTGTAATGACTAACTGTGTCGGCTAAAAAGAAAGACGGCTAGTATTGGTTACGTGACTGTTAATGAGTGCAAACGTTACTGGATACCCATTGAGATGTCAAATGGAACGTGTGCCATCAGATGCTGCTTACCAATTGATATCATCAACTTTTTTTGACACATTCCGTCGGGGGTGCTTCCTCCACCGGTGCAGGCGCTTCTGCCTCTGCTGGTGGAGTTTCGGCAATCGGCGGCGCGTTTGCATCCGGCGCCCTTGCTTTCCCTGAATTTTTATGTCATTAGACGCCCAAAAAGAAGGATAAGGAGGAGGTCATGAAGATCATTCACTATGAGAACATTGAGGCGAGGCATTTCGACAGTGAAGCCGCGAAAGCTATCTCCGGCCGGGTTCTTATCGGCAAGGCCGACGGCGCCGACCATTTCTGCATGCGGCTCTTTGAATTTTCACCGGGTGGATTTTCACCGAAACACGCCCACCCCTGGGAACATGAGATGTTCTGTCATGCCGGACAGGGGGAGGTCTTCTTTCAGGGGGCCTGGACGCCTGTCAAGACCGGCTGCGCGGTCTTTGTCCCCCCCGGAACGGAACACCAGATAAGAAATACGGGGCAAGAGGAATTGATCATGGTCTGCCTGGTCCCACCGGAAGCGCCGGAATTATAATCTTAAGAAAGATAAAGAGAGGAATTGTTTATGGCAACAAAGAAATGGGATGACGCTCCGGAGATGCAGATCGATCCCGGGAAGGCCTATACCGTGACGATGGAGACCAGCCAGGGGGAGATCGAACTGGAGCTTTGCCCCCAATACGCCCCGAAAACCGTCAACAACTTCGTTTTTCTGATCCGGGAAGGTTACTATGACGGCGTAACCTTCCACCGGGTGATCAATGACTTCGTCATCCAGGGCGGGGACCCCACCGGAACAGGGAGCGGCGGCCCTGGTTATAAGTTTGAGGATGAGTTCCGGGGGAATCCCCTGAAACATGAGACAGGGTCTATTTCCATGGCCAACGCCGGACCGGGGACCAACGGCAGCCAGTTTTTTATCACCCATTCGCCGCAACCACATCTGGACGGTCATCATACCGTCTTCGGCAAGGTGGTGAAGGGGCAGGACGTGGTAAACGCCATCGCCAAGGGAGACTGGATGGAGAAGGTCACCGTCATCGAAAGCTAAAAAGGTAAGGAAAAATGGGCAATTTATTTGGAAAAAGCGCCATCAACGGGCTGGAATTGAAGAATCGCTTTGTCCGCTCGGCGACCTGGGAAGGCATGGCGGATCAGGACGGAAATCCAACGCCGAAGCTGCTGGAAACCATGACTGCCTTAGCCGCCGGCGGCGTCGGGCTGAGCATCACGAGCCACGCATTTGTCAGCCCTGATGGCCGGGCCACTCCCTGGCAGCTTGCCATCGACAAAGACGAACGCATCGACGGGCTGCGGAAAATGACGGACGCGGTCCATGCCGCCGGGGGCCGGATCGCCGTCCAGCTTGCCCATGCCGGAGCCTTTGCCGCAGCGGCCCTGAGCGGGATGCCCCGCCTCGTTGTTTCCCCGGCTGAAGGGTCGGATCCGTCGCCGCAAAAGGAGATGGAAACCAAGGATATCAAGGCAATCATCGAGGCCTATGCGGTCGCCGCCGAACGGGCCAAAGCGGCCGGCTTTGACGGCCTCCAGATTCACGCCGCTCACGGCTATCTCCTCAGCCAGTTCCTCTCCCCGGCCTTCAATAAACGCCGGGATGACTACGGGGGAGATATCCGCCATCGCGTCCGGATTCACCGGGAAATCTGCCACACCATCCGGGAGACGGTGGGCAAAGACTTCCCCATACTGATCAAAATGAACTGCCGGGACTTCATCGAAAACGGCTTGACCACGGAGGATTCCGTGGCGGCGGCAAAACTGCTGGTTGCCGCAGGCATCGACGCTGTGGAGTTGAGCGGCGGTACGATCATCAGCGGCAAATTTTCTCCCAGCCGCTCGCGAATCAACGACCCGGGGAAAGAGGCCTATTTCCGGGAAGAGGCCCGGGCCTTCAAAGATGCCATCCGTGTGCCGCTGATTCTGGTAGGGGGCAACCGATCTTTTGAGGTCGCCGATCAACTTGTGGAAGGCGGGACTGCCGACTACATCTCCATGAGCCGCCCCTTTATCCGGGAACCGGAGCTGATCCGGCGCTGGCAGGAAGGCGACCTCCGCAAGGCAGAATGCATATCGGACAACCTCTGCTTCACCCCGGCTCTTGAGGGCCGAGGCGTTTATTGCGTTACCAGAGAGCGGGAATTGCAAAAACAGCAAGCCTGAAACTGGCAATTACGCTGCAAATGTTCGATCAGGCACGACTATAGCCTTGCCGGACAGATTTACAATGAAGGATAAGTAAGGTTCATCCGGTTCACTGTCGGCCTTATTGCCCCTTGAAGCTGGGTTGCCTTTTCTCTATAAAAGCTGCGATTCCTTCTCTTGCATCCTTCGTCTTGCCCGCCCGAATAATTCCTCCCCGCTCCAATTCGAGCAGACGCTCAAGCGAACCGAGCATTGCTTCATTGAAGTTCTCCTTCACGATGGCGTAAGACAACGTCGCACCTTGGGCAAGCTTCAAGGCAACCTGCCGGGTTGTTCGTTCGAGTTCGCCGTCTTCAACCACCTTGTTTACCAGCCCCATAGTGAGGGCCTCATTCGCATCGAAAACCGGGTCCAGATATGCCAGCTCCGAGGCTTTGCCGAATCCGATCAATAGGGGCACAAAAAGAGTCCACGCCCCGTCAGGGACAAGCCCGATCGAGGTATAAGCCTGCCTGAACTTCACGGAAGCAGCGCATATCCTCAGGTCGCAGGCGGCGGCGAGACTGAGTCCGGCACCCGCAGCCGTCCCGTTGATCATGGCAATAACTGGTTTGGGGCCCCGGCGGATTCCTGAGATCGTAAAGTGCAACCGCTTCGTTAACTGCCGTATGGCTTCGCCGGGATCGGGGTAGCTGTTGAACATGGCAACATCGCCCCCAGCGCAGAACGCCTTGCCCTCTCCCGTGATGACGATGACTTTGACCTCTTCGTCCACCGCACAGACTTCCAGGGCTTTGATAAGATCCTCGAACAGACCGATATCCGCCGCGTTAAACGCTAAGGGACGGTTGAGCCTGAGGATAGCCACACGATCCGCTTTTTCGAAAATAAGGTTGTCATACTTCATTTTTTTCTTCCTCCTTATTTCTCCTTTATTTGGTATACATATATTTGGCTAACCAAGTAATGTCAAGAAAAATATTCCCTCCCTGTCGAAGTGACGCTCCGAAACGGTTTCCAACTCGTTGCGTCGTCCTTTTTGGTCATTGCCATTGTCGCCGCCTTTCTCATGTGGGTTAGGGAAGCGATGGACATTGAAGACGGATTTTTAGGTTTTGCAGGGATCTCGGAACTGGATCAGGAAACGATTGATGAACTGAAAGTTGAGGTAATGGTGGAGCCGACCATGGCGCTAATCTCCATTACCGCCGTCCCGTTCAGTCCAATATGTAGAGGCTTGCCGTGGCCGTCATTCCGGTCGTTCTCATTATCTTCGAGGTAAAAAACAAAGGATTGTCGGTATTCAAACGGTCAGCGCGAAAGTGAGCGGCGGATCCCTCAGTCACGTCTCGCTTAATGAGACAATGAGGCCTGGAATTCCGCCGTGGGTACGAGCCGCCAGTTTCCGCCTCCCCGCAGTTCCAGGACATGGTCGTGGTAGGCAAGCAGGCTTGGCCGGTGCCCGACGCTGACATAGGTCGTTCCTGATCCCTGGAGCTGCCCGTAGAGCTGGGCCTCGTTGGTCACATCGAGGGCGCTGGTCGCCTCGTCGAAGACGGCATAATGGGGCCGGGCCGGGTCAAGAGCAGTCGCGCAAAGGCCAGGCGCTGCTGTTCACCAAGGGACAGCAGATGCCCCCGGTCCAGCTCGGCGTTAAAGCCGCCGACCCTCTCCGGCAGATCCGCCAGATTGACCTTTTCCAGAACAGCCCTGAGTTCGTCGTCCGTCGCCTCCTGCTCCAGATTAGGATAGAGGAGTTGTTCCCGCAATGACCCCAGGGTACCATATAGGGGCGCTGGGGACTCAAGGAAGTCGTAAAAAACCAAACATATTTAAAGAAGGTTGCTTGAAGTTGATACATAATAAGCGAATCCGGGGATCAAAATAATTTCAACTAAAAAACTGGACAATCTGCAAATACTTGGGTCCAGTCTGCAAAACCAAGGTTGGTCAACATCATCATCTTTTGAACGTTACCAAATATTTTCATTCAAATAATAGATGATTTGAAGCATCTCTCAGAAAAAAAGCCTTTCTCATATAGACCCTTTCTGATCAGCGATCGTATTAAACAAACAATTGCCGATAGTTATTGCCATTCCTTTTGCGGTGGCACAATCGTTGCGATGTTCAGAAATCAAATCGCCGAGTTCACTAATACTTATAACTTAAGGAGGAAAGAATGGAACATGACAAGCGTATTTTAAAAGACGAAAAACAAATTGAAAAATTGAAGGCAAGTATTCCGGAGTGGATTAAGAATCTTAAGAGACCGGAGACGCCTTTGATGGCACCCACATTTGGCCCTCTGCAAGGAATAAGGGTGGTTAGTTCAGGGATTGTCATAGCTCAACCTTATGCAGGTACAAAGATGGCTATGTTCGGCGCAGAAATGATTCATGTTGAAAGACACGGTGGCGATATTCACAGGAAAACTGCACCGAATCTCACGAGAGGGAAAAGGCCACACGGTTGTGACTGGGCGAACGAAGCTGTCTGCCGTCTTTCAATGGGATTAAACTTTAAAGATCCCAAAGGGCTTGAACTTCTAATGGCGCTTTGGAAGATATCAGATGTCTGGATGGAATCCTCCGCGCCCGGAACAATCGAGCGGTCGGGAATATCCTCCGAGTTGGCCCTTGCCGTCAATCCCAAGCTCGTCATTTTGAGGGTGAGCACGTATGGGCAATTCGGATCAGAAGATATGCTCGGCAGGCCCGGATACGATGCACTTGGACAGGCTTATGGTGGAATGATAGCCGTAACCGGCGACCCCAAAGGACCTCCCCAGCGCGCTAAAGTTTATACCGCAGATTATTTGACAGCTCTCCACGGCTGGGCGGCAGTGCTCATGGGACTTATGGAAGTACAGAAAACGGGGCGGGGACAGGTCATAGATTGCTCCCAGTTCGAGAGTGTCCTTGCCACGCAGGGATTTCAGATGCCCTACGTTACGGGGGAAGGTAAGTTCAGCGGACACACCGGCAACAAGGCACCCGGTTTTCAGCCTTACGATACATTCATGTGCAAGGACGGATATGTCTGGATCGGCGCTTTGGGGCCGGCCATTTATCCAAGAGTGCCAAAATTCCTTGGGTTAGATCCCGTTGAATATAGCTATGAGGCATGCTCTCAGGATGCTGCTGCCGTGAATTCGGAGAAAGGTTTGGAGCTTGATCGAAAACTGAGAGAATATTGCACCAGCCGGCCGCGAATGGAAGTCGAAAAGGCGATCAACGCGGCTCAGATTGGATGCTGCCGTGTTATGAATGCAATGGACATGCTCAATGAAGAACACTTCAATTTAAGGGAATCCCATGTACCTGTTCTTGATCGCCAATCCGGCGTCCCCATTCGGGTAAGTGGCGTGATTCCGAAGATGTCTTTGACACCAGGACAGGTCTGGAGAGGAGCCCCGGCAATTGGAGAAGATACGTCACACATCTTGGACAAGATGTTCGGATTCTCAAAGAATCAAATCCAAGAATACTTCGATAAAGGGATCGTCCACCAGACGGAACCCTGCACGGAAGCGGCCTGCGAACCTGTGTAACTGTAGAGAAATAATTTTGTCATGCTAACTGAGAGACCGAGATCGCCATCCCGGTCTCTCACTCCACTTTGTGTATCGAATAAGGGGGAAAACAGGGGATAAAATAGCTGTTGCATTAGCAGAAAAACCTCCCACTCTGTGTTCATTGCCATAATGGGCGCATGCTCTGTGCAACGGCTATTTATTGTAACCGGTTATTGTGGCTGTTGGGTGCACCGTGTTAACCGTTGCTGTGAGAGGTTAAAAGGTCGGACGTGAATTGAACCTCCTCGACTGACTCTTTAACCTCATTTTTAAACAAATGCTGGGCAGCTGAGCCGGCAGTATGTAGGGTTAGCATTTCTTATGTTTTCAGGAAATATCATCTGTCCTTTTTGTTCATATCCCGTCAATGTCATAAAATATGGTTTGGTTATTACCATATGGCAGACGTGTTTTGCATGTACCCCCGATTGCATTGGCATGTCTCTTGTGAATATGCACTACCATGATCTGTCTGGTTGAAAAGGGGGGGGATAGAATATCGATAGTGGAAAACGCATTATATAACTTATCCGAATACACCAACCTCCACTCCAAACCATAATGGTTAAGAAACTATAGTTTGCGATATGAAAATAGAGGCTGAAAAGATGAAAGTTGTTTTTCATGACACCTTCAGATCATCATATAATGGTGATCCAGCCGCAGCAGATGGTCGAATAGATGCTGTTTTAGATGTCATTAAAGATCATGTTGATTGGGTGGAAGCATCTCCGGCTAATTACGAAGATATCGCTGCCTGCCACACAAAAGCATACATCGAACATGTAACAAGCCTTGGACTTTACGAAATCTCGGCACTAGCTGCAGGTGCGGCTATTCAGGCAGCGACTATTGGACTGGAAGAACCATGTTTCGCTTTAGTGAGACCTCCGGGGCACCATGCCTCTGGCGATAGTTCCTGGGGATATTGTTATTTTAACAACATGGCGATTTCTATTACAAAATTGAAAGAAGAAGGGAAGATCAAGCGGGCCCTGGTGTTAGACATCGATTATCATTTCGGCGACGGAACAGTGAATATCCTGGGAGTTAAAGGTTATACCGATGTTTGTAACCCGCGTACCCGCGATGTTGAGTCTTATCTTTGTGATATTAAAGATAGTTTGAATGATAATTTCGATATTATCGGAATTTCGGCAGGTTTCGATACGCATAAAGAAGACTGGGGTGGTCTACTCGCAACGGAGGATTACAAAGCTATTGGGCAGCTCGTCAAGACGACAGGAGAAAAAAAGAAATCCGGATATTTTGCCATTATGGAAGGAGGATATAATCACAAGATTATTGGTTACAATGTTATGGCATTGATTGAGGGCATGCACCAACAACAAAAAGGTCACCCGTAAAATGCCTGAGACTTCGAAGTCAGACAAATCCATCGGATCGTATCAGGACTGATTCCTTAAATCTAATCATTATAACTGTTGCCACATAGCGTTTCCTATATTTTCGGTTACACTCTTCATATGAACAGTTGTTCCGCACTTGACGAATATTTATAAGGAAGGTATGATTATGTCAAGTTAACAGATTCATACTCGTTCAAATAATCCGACTTTCGATGACGTACCGAATCGAAATCCAGGATGGAGATCTAAAAATGGCTGAGGAATGGACAAATAAGATTGTTGATCCAGAGGTAGTGCTATCGAAGATCAAACCGGGAATGAGCATCTTTGTCGGGACCGGCGTTGCCGAACCTCGCACGCTGATAAAACACCTCATGGAATCCGAGCTAAGTAATCTTAAAGATCTGGAGATCATTCAGCTCTTGAGTATTGGCGATGCGATACCTCCGGATGAACGATATGCCGACAAATACCGGCTAAAAACATTCTTCTCCATGACGAAAGGTTACAATGCTATCACTGCCGGACAGATCGATTGGATTCCTTGCGTGTTATCTCAAATACCCCACCTTTTCAGCACGGATGCCGTAAAGGTTGATGCAGCATTTGTCCAGATCACGCCTCCTGACAGGAGAGGATTATGCAGTCTGGGCGTATCCGTTGATGTTGCGAAGCCCGCCATTGAACGAGCTAACCTGGTTGTGGGTGAAATCAATGAGCAGGTCCCATATACATTCGGCGATACTTTCGTACACATCAAAGATTTTCATTACCTAATCAAAGCGACTGAACCTCTGTTTTATATTTCGAGATGGCCTTTTGATGAAACATTTAACCGCGTGGCGGAGTACACGGCATCTGTCATAGAAAATGGAAGCTGTCTTTCTTTTTTTCTGGGACCTCTCTATGAGGCGCTTGTTAAGCATCTTTACGGCAAGAAGGATCTGGGAATACATTCGCTTGTTTTCACAGATCCCTTGATGGATCTGATGAATAGCCCGGCTATCTCAAACAAAAATAAGAATTTATTTACCGGGAAAAGTGTATCCGCTTATGCTCAGGGTACCCCCGAACTGATGAATTGGTTGGATGGTAATCAACTCGTAGAATTTCAAAGAATCGATGTTGTTGTCAATCCAAAAAACATTTCTCAAAACGATCGTGTTGTTGTCATTATGCCGGCATATAAAGTAGATATTTCCGGTGCCATTGCACCCTATGCAGGTCGGGGAAACATTGTGACAGGTCCGAGTGACTTTTATGAATTTCTCACCGGTGCAGCTTTATCGGATGGAGGGTGCAATATTTTTGCACTCCCAAGCCGAAACTTAAGAGGAGAACCAAATATCCTTCCCTCTGTTGAAAGTTATCCGAACCAGTTTTCCAGTGAGTTGATCAATGTAGTCGTTACAGAATACGGCATAGCCCGCCTTAACGGCAGATCGCTGCGGGAAAGAACCATGGCTCTGATTGATATTTCACACCCGGATGACCGGGATCAACTTGTACAAGCGGCAAAGAAATTGAAGTTAATTTATCAGAATCAGAAATATATTTCGGAGTATGCTCGAAATTATCCAGAAGATATTTCATTAACCCATACTTTTGAGAACAACATAGTCATCCATTTCCGTCCGATAAAGCCATCGGATGAAGATGGCATGAGACGACTCTTCTATCGGTTTTCTGATAAAGGTATTTTTTATCGTTTCTTCAGCAATGTTCAGGAAATGCCCCACAAACATATGCAGGAATATATCTGCGTGGATTATCGCCAAACGATGTCGATTGTGGGTACCATAGCCCTCGGAGGAATGGAAAAGATAATTGCAGAAGGACGTTATGTCAGTTTGGGATACACATCTTATGCGGATGTTTCGTTTATAGTCGATGAAAAGTGCCAGGACACCGGCATCGCAACTTTTATTCTCAATATGTTGGTTAAAATTGCAAATAAGCATAATATTGAAGGATTCAACGCCCATATCCTGACGACCAATAAAGCCATGATCAGAGTCATGGAAAAAGTAGCTCCGCGTCATTCATTGATGATCGATGAGGGCTTACAAACCTATAGTTTTTCGTTCCGATTAGACCAGTGTTAAACAAACCCCCTCGCTCAACGCTATTAATACCTTTCCAATAACACCAACATTCAAGAAAATCCGTTTCCCCTATTTTCTTGACAACAGAGGTTGTCAGGGTTCTTCGGATAACCGGAAGCAGGTTGTAAGTGATGAGCCGCCCTGGTTCAGGCCGCGTAGCAGCATCGCCCGTCGTCGGTAAGCGTCTAATTAACCCCATCTTCACAGTGTTATAAAAATATGTCAAGGATCTCTCCAAAAGATTTGAGGAGGAATTCGATGACACAATGGCAGGCGAATAGGGCTGAAAAGCGGAGCTAATGGGAGGACCAGGTTCGGCGGTGGCGAGAGAGCGGTTTAACGTAGATTGTGCATACCATTACAACGCCGGTTATGATGGGTCACTTGGAATATTTCTCTCGCCATTTTTTGTATGGGACTTCTGGGATTTTTCTTTGTTCTGCCTCTGCTTCATGAGCCAGGCGATAACACCCTGGGGGTTCCAGGTGATTCTCGGAAGAACCACTTCCAAGAACCGCCGAATCTCAGGCACAGTAGCCAACACATTCTTTTTTTTTCCATTGCCGCTGCACAGCTTTCAGAAAGGCAAGGGCAAGCATTGATAAGGTGATGTGATGATACCAGCCCCGGTATTTCGTCAGCTCGTAATGATCAAGACCTGCTTCCCCCTTGGCCAGTTTAAAATCCACTTCGATACTCCAGCGCTGGCATCCCGCCCAAGCCATCTCATCAAGGGAGATGGTCTCCGGGGCATTGGAACGATAGAATTTGATTTCCTTTTCGTCTGTCACCAAGGATCTTCTGATCATCAGCCAGGAGGCTGGTCCCGGTTTTCCATTCCACTTTTCGATAACCCGCAGACGGGCAAAGTCAAATTCTCTGGGCCCCTTGTCCCCTTCCCGGAGACAGATACGCTGCCACTTACTTTCCGGAATAGAAGCAACAAGAGACGAGGCCATTACCGCAGTCGGAGATTTTTCTGTTGGTTTCAGAAGTTTCGGCTTTCGCCCTCGTCTTTTTTCCGGAACCACCGGCACTTCCCAAACTGGGTCATCCGTCCAGACATGGGTGTTACAATGTACCTCGAAGCAGTACCACTTCCCCATGTCATTGACAAACTTCCGAAACTCATGGGCATCGCCATAGATGCCATCCCCACTGACCCATTGAAACAACAAATTCCCCGACTTATGAGCTTTGTCCAGCATCTCCAGAGCCAGTTCGATCTTGGTCTTGAACTTGACATCAGAAGGTATAGCCGCTCGCTTTTTTCTCTCCTTTGCGGCATCTTCAAACCACTGTGACATGATATACAACCGCCTATCCACAAGGGTATGGCCGTGAGCGGAGGCGTAAGACATGAAAGCACCAACCTGACAGTTGTCTGTCTTGCCCATGGTGCCAGAATACTGTCTTCCCACTCCCGCAGACTTGTCACCTTTCTTGGGGAAACCCATATCATCAAAAATTACAACGCCGTTTGGAGCGCCAAGAAGCTCTCCCACAAAGCGCTGATGCTCCTCGATACATCCTTCATCATCCCAGGGCGAATCACTCAAAAACTCCTGGAGTTTCCGAGGTGGTGCGCCAACTTCCTCCGCAATGTTCTCGACGTTCTTCCGATCAATAGGCAACAACAAACCGATCAGGTACTTCCTGCTCCACTGTCTGCCTTCGGAACGGCAAAAGAAACTATGAAATCGTTTGTGAAAAATCTCTAATTGTGGCATCAAGTCTCTCAGATCGTTTTCCATCACGGTGCACCTCCCAGAATTTTCCCGGAGTATACACCATGATAAATCATAAGTCTACTAACCGGCGTTGTAGTGGTAATCTTTCATAATTTTTTATCCCAAAAGGAATGAGGAATCAGGAATGAAACATGGAGATTGGAATAAAAATATTTCAACGATCGAACCAGTTCGTGAGGGAAATAAATCCAGCGTCCGGGAGAAGAATTTCTTCTATGAAATAATAGCTAACAACTTACAAATCGGTGTGTACGTTGTTCAGGATAAGAAAATAAAATTTGCGAACCAGCATATTACGAAATATTCTGGTTATTCAATGAAAGAAGTGCTGGGAGCAGATATCTCGAGCTTTGTTCATCCGGAAGATCGGCAAGATGTTCGTGAAAAAGCTATTGCAATGCTAAAAGGACTTCACCAGGTACCATATGAATTCAGAATTATTGATAAAAACGGAAACGTGAAGTGGTTGCTGGAATCAGTGTCTTCTGTTCAGCATAAAGGTAAACGTGCTGTTCTTGGTAATACAATGGAAATTACCGATGTTAAAGAAGCACGGGACAAGTTGGAGCAACTGGAAAAGCTTGAGGCCTCCATCCTTACCTCAGTTCCTCATGCATTTTTTGGAGTTGAAAATCGCCGGATTTTTTTTGCTAATGATTCAATGGAAATCGTCTTTGGCTGGTCAAAAGATGAATTAATCGGCAAGAGCACAAGAATTTTATTCAGGTCCGATCAGGAATGGCTAGATTATGGAAAGTTATTATACTCCGAAATGGAAAAACAAGATTGCTATATATTTGAATGGCAGTTTCCATTTATTCGCAAAGACGGTAGGGAAATCATCTGTCGTATGAGTGTTGCCAGGATAGGGGAGAGATTAACCGAAGGGAAGAGAATAGTTGCAACCTTTGAAGATATCACGGAAATCAAACGAGCCGAGCAAGCTTTACGAGATTCGCAACAGCGATTGGCTGAGATTATTGAGTTTTTACCAGATGCAACTTTTGCTATTAATATAGAGGGTAAGCTTATCGCGTGGAACCGTGCTGCGGAAGAGCTGACCGGGGTTAAATCACAAGACATACTCGGAAAGGGGGACTATGAATATGCCATGCCTTTCTGGAAATTCCGAAGACCTATGGCAATTAATCTGGTGATTGAGCCGGATGAGACATCCGAGGACACTTATTCTGTCTTTAAAAGAGGAGAGAATCTCTTAATCGTTGAGGCAGAAATCCCGAGTATTGGCGTGATGGGAGGAAACGCTTATCTCTGGTGTAAAGCAAGTCCGCTCTATGATAGCAAGGGCAATATTAGCGGTGCCATAGAGGTAATTCGTGATATTACTGATAGAAAAATGGCGGAGGATGCGTTAAAGAAAAGAGAACGAGATTTGGAAATCAATAAGAACGAACTTGAGGAACTCAATACCGCATTGAAGGTACTGCTGAAACGAGGAGATGAGGACAAAAGAGAGCTTGAAGATAAGATTTTAAAAAATGTTAGAGAGCTCGTTTTGCCTTATATAGATGAGTTAAAAAAGAAACAGCTCGACGCCGGAAGCACAACCAATCTCAAAATACTCGAATCAAATTTGAGAAATATCATTTCTCCGTTTGGTCATAAGTTATCCGATAAATATTCTAATCTTACAAATAGAGAGGTGAGAGTTGCCGACTTGATAAGAGAGGGAAAATCATCAAAAGAAATGGCAGATCTTTTAAATATAACAGAAAGTGCCATCAATATTTACAGATGCCGCTTAAGAAAAAAACTCGGTTTGAAAAGAATCGAGAATCTCAAAGCTTATCTCTTATCACTTCAATCGATGTGATAAAGCCACCCCCGAGTAGCGTTTTTTTTACATAGTTACTATTTCCTCTATTCAGTATGGTTCATTGATAATGAACGCCTTTTTGATTTCAGATTGCCCCTGCCATTTCGATTGCCATATCTATTTCCTGCTCCCTGAGCAGATCCATGTTCAGCCAGCCGAGAATATGTGCAAACTGGTTTTCCGGTACGTGCTTGACAGCCGCCTTGCTTATATATACATATATTATACTTTTCATGATAATATTATTTAATATTGACTTAGAACAAGTATAGCTATACTGATATATAAAAAAGAGAAGAACGGCCATGGAGGCAAGTGTGTCAAGAATATACAGCATGACATACACAAAGCAAGATTTGTATTACCCGAATAAAGAAGTGCGTGTCATTGGTCATAGTGAAGGCATCAAGGAAGCGTTAAGAATAGCCCATAAGGTCGCAAAAAGTAACGATACAACCACGGTTATTGAGGGAGAAACTGGAACAGGGAAAGAGTTATTCGCAAAAATTATTCACTACTGCAGTAACAGAAGCCAAAAGCCTTATGTATGTTTGAATTGTGGGGCTATCAATAAAGATCTTTTAGAGAGTGAACTTTTTGGCTATGAAAAAGGTACGTTTACCGGTGGATTACAAAATGGGAAAATTGGCAAGTTTGAAATGGCTAATGATGGGACCATTTTCCTAGATGAGATTACTGAACTCATGCCTGATGCCCAAGCAAATTTGCTCAGGGTTTTAGAAGAGAAAGAATTTTACCGGGTTGGAGGAACGGAAAGGACAAGGGTAGATGTAAGAGTAATAGCAGCAACAAATAAAAGTCTTCAAGAAGAGGTAGAAAGGGGCGTATTCAGAGAAGATTTATATTACAGATTAAATGTCATAAAGATTACACTACCAGCTTTGCGTGATAGAAAAGAAGATATTATTCCCATTGCGCTGACCTTCATGGATACCTTTAATAAAAAATTCGGTAAAAATTTCAAATGTATATCTAAAGAAGCTCAGGATATATTGCATAATTACCTGTGGCCGGGAAATATCAGGGAGTTAAGAAATGTGATTGAGAAGGTTACTTTGATGGAAGATACATCGATGATTAGACCGCAACATCTTGCTTTCTTAACGCACACTTTGATAGCTAAAAATAGAAACCACGATACAGGCGTTATTCGTTCACCTGAACTTTTAAATGAAGCTTTAAGGGGATCTATTCAAAAAGATTCTGGTGTAATGGATTTGCCTGCATCAGGGATATCTCTTGACAAAGTAAATAGGATATTACTGGAGCGAGCCTTACAATTGAATGGTGGCAACATGACTCGTGCAGCAAAAATGCTTGGTATATCAAGAGCTAAAGCAGTCTATCGTATTAGTAAGTATTCCATGGCAGATTAATGTCCGCGCAGCGTATTCAAGCGGTCCATGCGAAAGTAAGCGTCAGATCAATCAGTCATGTCTTCCATAGAAATCATTTTCCCCCTTCATTCGGGATCAATAAAAAGACCTCCAACTAACGAGCCAATTCAACCTTGAATTCCGCCGTGGGGACAAGCCGCCAATCTCCCCCTCCCCGCAGTTCCAAGACTTTGTCGTGGTAGGCAAGCAGGCTTGGCCGGTGCCCGACGCTGACGTAGGTCGTTCCCGATCCCTGGAGCTGACCGTAGAGCTGTGCCTCATTGGCCACATCGAGGGCACTGGTCGCCTCATCAAGAACGGCGTAATGGGGCCGGCTCAAGAGTAGGCGCGCAAAGGCCAAGCGCTGCTGTTCACCTAGGGAGAGCAGATGCCCCCAGTCCAGTTCGGCATCGAAACCGCCGACCCTCTCCGGCAGATCCGCCAGATTGACCTTTCCCAGAATTTCCCGCAGTTCGCCGTCCGTCGCCTCCTGCTCCAGCTGGGGATAGAGGAGTTGTTCCCGCAATGACCCCAGGACCATGTAGGGGCGCTGGGGCAAAAAGAGCATCTCTTTCAACGACGGGCGGGAAATATGCCCTTCCCCGGCGTTCCAGAGCCCGGCAACGGCCCGCAGGAGCGAACTCTTTCCGGCGCCACTGGCTCCGGAGATGAGCAATCCCTTTCCCGGAGGGACCTCCGCCGTCGCATCCCGGAGGAGCGTCTGCTGGTAATTGGGGGTTTGCAGGGTGACATGTTCCAGGGCCAGACGGGATTCTTCCCGGGACTCGATGACGGGGGCTGCGGCAGTCGCTTTTGCCGTCGGCTGATCCAGGGCCGTGGCAAAGGTCTCCAGACGGGTAATCCCGGCGGCGAAGTTACTGAGTTGCTCAAATTGGGAGACGATGATGGAAAGCGCGCCTAACACTGACACGAAGGCCCCCTCCGCCTGGGTAACGACGCCGAATTTAATCTGACCGGAAAAATACAGGGGGGCCATCACCACAATGGGCAGGACGAGGATGAGATATTCATAGCCCTTGGTAAAGAACTCCAGGTTCCGCTCCCAGCCGATGAGCATCCTAAGATTGCCGATGGCCTCCCGCAGCCGCTCCTTGACCTGATTCTTCTCCCGATCTTCGCCCCGGTAAAAGGCGATGGATTCGACGTTATCCCGGACATGGATCAGGCCGTAACGGAAATCGGCTTCCCGTCGTAATTGCTGGAAATTCAGGTTTATCAAGCGCTTGCCGAAGAACATGGTAACAACCGTGCCGATGACGGCATAGGCCACCAGGATCAGGACCAGGGTCATAGAAATGGTCCAGAGAATCCCGACAAAGGAGATTAGCTGGACGAGGGAAAAAAAGAGGATGGAAAGAAACCCCAGACTGGTGACAGTAAAAGACGAAATATCCTGGGAAATACGCTGATCGGGGTTATCGATGTTTTTATCGTCGTTGATATGGTAATAGGCCCGGTTTGCAAAATATTTCCCCAGGAAATGGGTGGTCAGCCACAGCCGCCAGTTGATGCCCAGTTTTTTTCTGATAAAGGAATAAAAGACGCTGACCGGGGTGGCCACGACAAATGCGCCCAGATAAAGGAGCAGGGCTTTGTTGAATTCAGGCAGGTTCTTTTCCGCCAGGGCGGTCATGAAATCCCGGCCCACAAAATTCAGGATCACGTTCAGGGCGGTAAAACCGAAAAGCAGTATCAGCAGCAGGGCAAGGACGCCCCTGGCCTGCCATTTCTCTTCGGAAAACCAGTACATCCTGGCGATTTCCCAGAATCGTTTCCATAACCGCCGGTCAAAGATATTGGTATTGGTATCCACTAATTTCTCCTCTATACAAGATCAGTTTTGATCGCCTGCATTTTTATGAATCTCTTTCCGTGGGTTTCCCTTCCAGACGGAAAAACGGAACAAGCTTTAGCAATAGAACAGTTATCACGGCTACATAGGCCCCGGCAAAGACATCGCTGAGATAATGGGCTCCGACGATGACCCGGCTGATGCTCACCAGGATTGCCAGGATGTACCAGACGAGGCGGTAACGGGGAAACAGCACTGTCATGGCCAGACAAAAAGCCCAGATGGTCGTCACATGGCCGGAGGGGAAAGATGTTTCTTTATAGCCTACTCCGAAAAAATCAAAACCATAGAAATAATCCTCAAAGTAAGCCTTAGGACGCCAACGACCGACAAGCCATTTGAAGAGGTCGGTTGTGAGACCGGAGACAGCGACGGCGGAAAAGACAAATAGACACCAGCGCGCCCATTGTTCTCTCTTCCAGGCATAATGAAACAGTAAAAAAAGGAGGGCCGCGGGCACAAGATACCAGGTCGCATTCCCCAGGAGGGTGATAACCTGGAAGACGCTCACGATTTGCACATCGAGAGTTCTACTGGCTATGGCTACGGGCAGGTCGATGAAAAAATAGCTGCCGGCAATCGCTGCACAGATAAACAACGAAAAGATAACGCTATTTTTTTTCACCAAACAATTTACCTCTAAATATTTGATTTTCTTGGTCTCCTCGCAAAGCCCCCTACGTCTCACTTTGGATAAGGGAGAACATTCCCCTCTTTGGCAAAGAGGGGTTAGGGGGGATTTCGATCATCCCTTTGTCGCGGGCACCAGACTATTGGACTTGCCCATGCCTCGATCCCTGAAAATTCCGGCACCAGATATATTCAATCGTATCGACCTTGCCTCCGTTCAGGATGATATCCATTTTTTTGACCGGCTCCGAGGCGTCACACCGATAGGTTTGTGGAACATCCACCTGATGGAAATGTGTGTTTACAAAGAGCAGATCATACCCCTTCGGCGCCGTATGCTGCCAGACATCGAACTGATCCTTGCGGTCGTCCATGACAAATACGTCGTGACGATAGGGAAGGCTGTAATAGAGCATCCGGCTGCCCATCGTCCAGTTGGTCACGGCCAGGGCCTGGCGGGGTTGCCCGGCGCCCCGATCCCGTATCTCCGCACGCATCGGGGCGTTTCCATTTCTCTCCGTTTTTCCATTACCTTCGGCATCCCTGAAAGGTGACCCGGCCCGGACAGATCTTCCCTGGCGCAGAATGGCATCCCCTTCCCGTGCAATCGTCTCAAAACCGACGATATCCCGAAAGGGAGATTTATAGTCAGGAAAGGTGAACCACTTGGCAGGGAGTGCAGCATAGAGAAACAGGGTGATGGTTAAGCTGAAACCTACTGAAAAATAAAAGTAATTTCGTTTTTTACTACTCCCTGATGAGAGGAGATAATAGCCGCCGATGGGGATGAACAGGAGATAAAAAAGACTCGGCCAATGAGGCAGAGTCCGTTCATACAGAGAGGAATAAAAAAAGAATAACAAAATGACAACGCCAAACAGCACCGAGAGGCGGATGCGGTCATCCATAGATTTCCAACCCTTATACAAACCGTAAAAGGCAATGAGAAACAGGAAGGGACTATAGGCCCCGAACTGGGTTAGCAGGGAAACAAAAAAAGATTTGATGCTCGGGCTCGTAGCGGCAAGGACATGCCCGCCCTGATAACGAAAACTGATAAAATCGTGCTGCATATTCCAGTACAGGACCGGGCTGACCATCAACAGTGCAATACCCACCGCCAGGAACATCCCGGGGGAAAAGATCAGTTTATAGCGCTTCTTGATCAGCAGGAAGACAAGCAGGGGAGGAACAAACAAAATAGCCGTATATTTTGCCAGCCCGGCCAGACCAAGAAGCAGGCCGAGACAGATAAAATGTCGGATCTGTCCCGTTTCCGCAATTTTCATGATGGTGGTCATGAGGGGAAATACCAACAACAGGAGGAAACAGTCCGGCAGGAGCATGATACTCATGGCATTGAGAATAAAAGAGCTATTGACAGCGACAACAGACAAGAATGAGATCAACCCGGATTCGGAAAAAGAAAAGGTAAAGCGGTAAACAAAAAAAGAGACCCCCGCAAAAAGAAGAATCGCCGGGAGACGAACCAGAAATTCATTTGTTCCAAAGAGGGCGTAGAAGGGCCAGTGGGTCCAGCCGACCAGGGGCGGATGATCCACATAACTCCAGTCCAGGAAATGGGCATAAAGAAAATAATGGGCCTCATCGACCCCTAATCCGAAGGTGGGGGCTACAGCCAGGCGCAGCAGGGTTAAAATTCCCACGAAGATAAGGGTCATCCGTTCCCAGTTAATTTTCATGCGAGACGTTTAACCTTTGGGGGTATAAATTGTCAAATGGATTATTGTCGCCCAGATGGCTGATATATCACGCCTATTTTTCAGGTGATTGAGCGGACGACTTCTCTGGTCACACTGATAAAATTATGGAGCACCAGGGACGGATTGTCACTGGTCCAGGCCATGTTGAGGATCGTTTCCGCTCCACCTTCAATCGTTCTAAAGACAACCCCCTTGAATCGGGAACGCTGCATGGTGGCAGGAACTATCGCTATTCCGATCTCCGCCGCAACCAGGCCAATAATCGTGTGGAATTGAGATGCTTCCAGGACGATATGGGGACTGAAACCTTCCTTTTGACAGAGCGCGATAATGAAGTCGAAAAATCCGGGACCTCGCTGTCTCGGGATCATGATGAAAGATTCTTTTGCCAGCATGCGGAGAGGGATGGACGTTTCCCCCTTGATATGGTGGTTCTGCGGCATAGCCACCATAAGTGGCTCCCTGAAGACAGGCTCTACAGAAAGACCTTCATTTTGAATACCCTGGGGAGGGCGCAGGAAGCCCACATGAATCCTGCCGTCGCGGAGGGCCTCGATCTGATTGCTTGTGTTCAATTCCGCCAAGGAAAGATCGACATCCTGAAACCGCTTCCGGAATTCACGAACGATCTGCGGCAGCACGCTGTAATTGGCCGACCCGATATAGCCCACGGCCAGTCGCCCGATCTCCCCTTTGTCGGCGCGGATCGTTCTGCGCACCGCGTCTTCCGACATGGCCATAATCCGACGGGCCTCGGCCAGGAACACCAATCCCGCCGGGGTTATTTCCACGCGCCGTTTGGTCCGGTTGAACAGTCGGACGCCGATTTCTTTTTCCAGTTGCATTATTTGCTGACTGAGGGGCGGCTGGGAAATATTCAGTCTTTTCGCCGCCCGACCGAAATGCAGTTCTTCGGCGACGGCGATAAAATACTTGAGATGTCTTAATTCCATTAATTCTTAATAAATATCGAATTGAGATGAATAATATATTTTACATTTCAGAAAACCTATAATACACTTTCGGCCAAGTCAAGGACTACTCGAAATGTTGCATCAAGGGGATGTCACGCTTATTTCGCAACGCTTCCTGATAAGGGGGACCTACAATGATCAGATCACTGGCCGATATTTCAAAACTGGCGAGGGAGAAAGGGCCGAAAAAAATAGCCGTTCTTGCACCCGAAGATGAAGAGTTCATGCTGGCGGTCAAGAAAAGCTGGGAGCTGGGTTACATCGAACCTGTCCTCATCGGCAACATAAAAAAGATTGAGGAGGCAGCGAAAAAGGTTGCCTTCAATATCAGTCCCTTCCAAAAAATCTCCGGCGACGAACATCAGGGCATTTCCGATCTCGGGATCAGGATGCTCTTTTCCGGAGAGGCGCCCATTGCCGGCAAGGGCCAGATCCCGACCTCATATATTTATCGTTCCATCATCCGCGAGGAGGCGAAGGCGGGTTCGGGCATGACGGTGAGCGTCGTGACGTTCTGGGAGGTGCCCGGGATCGATCACCTCGTCGCCTTTACCGATACGGGCGTCAACATCAAGCCTGATCTCAAGGCCAAGGGGGAAATTATCAAAAACGCCGTCTTTGTTTACCATCTTCTCGGATCCCCACGGCCGAAGATCGCCATCCTGTCCGGCCAGCGGGAAGTAGGTGGGAAACTGGCGTCATACGAGGATTACGAAGCGCTGCAAAAAGCAGCCGACGCCGGAGATTTCGGCGCCTGCGAGATCGTGGCGGCAACTTCCTTTACCGACATCTTCCTGGGCGGCCGGGACCGCCGGGTGGATTACGGCAACATCAACGGTGGGGAAATGCCCCACATCCTCCTCGTTCCTAGTCTCGACACGGGCAATATTATCTGCAAGCTCGATTTTTTTCTCAACGTGAACCGGAGCTCTCTGGTTGCCACTTCCCGGGGACCGGTCTGCATCCCCGCCCGGTCAGACTTCAACGACAACATCGTGCAACAGATAGCCATGAGCGTCGTCCTTGCTGACCGCATGGGAAAGGAGGTGCAGTGAGATGCTGAACTCGTTTAAGGAAATACTAGCCGCGGCAAAGCAGAACGGAGTTAAGAAACTTGTTGTCCCCTGCCCTGTCGCGGCGGATCTTCCCCTCTTGGCCGAAGCGGCCGCCGCCGGGTTGATCATTCCGATCCTCGTCGGCGACGGCAGTTCGCTGGAGCTCCTGGTCAATGGGTCCCCGTTGGCGGCGGAAAAATACGAGATCGTGGACGAAAACGATCCGCAACAAGCTTTGGGACGCGCGCTGGCTCTGGTCCGGAATGGTGAGGCGGACATCCTCATGCAGGGAGGCGGCGCCCCTCAAGAGCTTTTGGATGCCATCCGCGACAAGGAGCAGGGGTTGCTGCCCAAGGGCCGGATCATAAGCTTTATATCCATCTTTCAGCTTTTGAAGCGGGAGAAGCTAATCCTCGTGACGGATGCGTTTATCAATAACAATCCGACCCTTGTCGAAAAACAACAGATCCTCGAAAACGCCTTGCAGCTTGCCCGCATCCTGGGTATCGAGGCGCCAAAAGTGGCGGTTCTTGCCGCAATCGAGCAGGTAAATCCCGGCATCCCTTCGACTCTGGACGCCGCGATCCTTTCCAAGATGGGAGAGCGCCGGCAATTCGGCAAGGCCATTGTGGAAGGACCGCTCGATATCGATTGCGCTCTGAGCCAGGTTGCCGCCGGACGAAAAGGGCTGCAAAGCATCGTGACGGGCAACGTGGATATTTACCTCGTTCCCGAAATTGACACGGGTCTTCTTCTGGCCGAAGCCCTTGTTTTCTTTGGAAAGATGCATACAGCAGGCTTAGTTATGGGAACTTCGAAGCCGGTGATCCTGAATCTCCCCTTCGTCTCCGATGAAAACCGGGTGGTGGAAATTGCCCTGGCCTGCCTCGCTTGCCTCAAAGGAGGGACCAATGGATAACCAGCATCGCCTCCTCGTCATCAATGTGGGCTCCACCTCTACGAAGGTGGCGTATTTCCGTGACACTGAACCTGAGACCCTGGAAAACATCCGTTACCGTAGTGAAGATCTGGCCGACTACTCTTCTCTGAGTGAACAGCTTCCCGTGCGGAAAATGGACGTGATGAAATTCCTGAGGAAAAACATGATCAGCCTCGCCGAGATCGACATGGTCGTCAGCCGGGGCGGATTGGGAAAGCCGGCCCCCGCCGGGGCTTACCAAATAGACGATATCATGTGCACCGATCTGTTGGCGGGAAAGTACGGGAAGCACCCATCGGCCCTGGGACCGGCTATGGCTTTAAGCTTTTCCAAGCAATACGGTATGCCGGCAATCGTAATCGATCCACCCAGTACCGATGAATTCGAACCTCTTGCCAGGATCTCGGGACTTCCGGAAGTAGAGCGCAAAAGCGCCTTTCAT
>JAPLJZ010000167.1 GCA_026388335.1 Deltaproteobacteria bacterium | reverse complement strand
CTGAAACCGGGGCAGGGGCTCACCGTATCCGTCTTCGATCCTATGACCATGGGTTCACGACCGGTGCGCCTGTCTTTCGAGGGGGAGGAAACACTTACGATCATGGGCCGCCGCCAGACACTGAAAAAGTATGCCGTCGATTTCATGGGAGCACGTCAATATGCCTGGCTCGATCCCGGAGGCGACGTGGTTCGAGAGGAGGGCATTCTGGGGATGGCCCTGGAGAAGACAACTCGTGAAGATGCTCTTGCCGGTCTCGCCACAAGTGGCTCGGCGGACCTGACTGACCTGGCCTCCGTCGATGCCCGGGTCCGGATTCCCGATCCGGCGGGATTACAGGTTCTCAAGGTGAAACTGTCCAACATCGATGTCGGCGCCCTGATGCTTGGCGGGGGCAGACAGACCTATGCACAGGAATTGTTGACCGTCAGCAAAGAGATTCATAAGAAGGTCGGCGGGGCCCTGAAAAACCGTGAGATCTACCTTGCTTCGACGCCTTTTATTCAGACCTCAAATCCCGCGATCCGCACCCAGGCCGGGGCGATCGTTTCCAGCGACGATACGAATGAGCAAAAGGCGCGCAAGATTGTCGCCTGGGTATTCAAAAATATTGAAAAACGCCCTGTCCTATCGGTTTCCAATGCCGTGGAGACCCTGAAGAATCGCGTCGGCGACTGCACGGAACACGCGGTCCTAGTGGCCGCGCTGGCCCGGGCGGCGGGGATCCCGACCACCATCGAAACGGGCCTGGTCTATCAGCGGGGGCGGTTTTACTACCATGCCTGGAACGCCTGCTGGCTGGACGGCTGGGGTGGGTGGGTTACGGCCGACGCCGTGATGAATCAGCTTCCCGCTGACGTGACCCATTTGCGCTTCGTGAGGGGAGAGGTGGAAAAACAACTTGATCTCATGGGGGTGGTGGGAAAGATCAAACTACAGGTAATAGGGATGTCGCAATGATCGAACTCAAAGGTCTTACCAAACACTATGATAAAACACTGGCGGTAAACAATCTTAACCTTGTAATTACCAAGGGCGAGATCTTCGGATTCATCGGCCCCAACGGAGCGGGAAAAACCACCACCATCCGCATGATGGGCGGGATTCTGGCCCCCTCCTCAGGGGCGGTGATCATCGACGGTCAATCCCTGGCGGAACACCCGGTGGAGGTCAAAAAAAAGATCGGCTTTATCCCGGACCGTCCGTATCTCTATGAAAAACTTACGGGCTGGGAGTTTATGCGTTTTTCGGCGGATCTCTTCGGGGTTGAGGAAGGGACGTTCGCCTCGAAGGCGGCGGAGCTCCTGAATACCTTCTCTCTTTTCAACTGGCGCCGGGAACTGATCGAGGCGTACTCGCACGGCATGAAACAGCGCCTGATTATTGCTGCGGCCCTTCTCCATGATCCGACGGTGATCATCGTCGATGAACCTATGGTCGGTCTCGATCCCGGGGCCATCCGCATGGTGAAGGATATGCTGCGCTCCTTGGCGGCGCAGGGGACGACGATTTTCATGTCCACCCACACCCTGGTCGTGGCTGAGGACCTCTGTGACCGGATCGGCGTCATCCACAAGGGGTCCCTGATTGCCTTGGGAACCATGGGGGAGCTGAAACAGTCAGCCCAAATGAGGGAAGGGGATCTCGAAGATATATTTTTACGACTGACCGCCGAAGAGGGCATGGAATGAAGGCGTTCTTCACCCTGATGAAGCCGCGGCTCTGGGCTTTTTTAAACGGCAGGATCTCCCGGGGGGCCTGGGACAGCCGGGCGAGGCTTTATTTCTTCAGCGTCATCGGCCTCGTCTTCTGGCTCGGCATCTATATGATGTTCTACCGGGTCCTGATCTATTTCAAGGGCGTCGAAGGATTTGGCGATATCCTGGCGGCCAAGCTCATGTCCATGGTGGTGATGACCTTTTTTACCCTCCTCCTCTTCAGCAGCGTCATCGTGACGCTCTCAAAGCTATACATCAGCCGGGACCTCCCCCTGGTCCATTCCCTCCCCGTCGCGGCGGGCCAGATCTTCCTGGCCCGCTGGCTGGAGAGCCTGATCGACAGCTCCTGGATGGTGATCCTCTTCAGCCTGCCCATATTTCTTTCCTACGGTATGGTTTTCAAGGCCGGTATTTTTTTCTACGGGATGTCGTTTTTATCTATCTTTTCACTCTGTCTCGTGGCCTCGGGACTGAGCACCCTGGCCGTGATGGGGGCGGCGACGATCCTGCCGGCCGGGCGGATTCGCACCATCTCCGTCTTCTTCGGGGTCCTGCTGATCCTGATACTGGTCATCGTCGTGCGGATGATGCGACCGGAACAGCTCGTCAACCCCGAGGCCTTCAACTCCGTCGCCGTTTACCTCCAATCCCTGGAGACCACCGGTTCGCCCCTGCTGCCCACGACCTGGATCTATGACGGCATCCAGGCCAGCCTGCTTGGTATGAAGGGGCAGGCCTGCTTTCATCTTGCCTTGTCCATCACCGGGGGTCTCTCGTTGCTCTTTATAAATGTCTGGATTTCGGAAAGATGGTATTTTCGCGGCTACTCCCAGGCCCAGACCACGCCGGCGAGATTGTTCGCCTCGGGCCCCGCCGGAAAGGGATGGGATGGACTGCTGTCGTTTCTCCCGGCCCCGGTGAAGGCCCTGGCCGTCAAGGAGATCAAGACCTTCTTTCGGGATCAGACCCAATGGCCCCAGTTGTTTCTCCTCCTCGCCCTGATCGTCGTGTATCTTTACAATTTTTCGGTCCTCCCCCTCGACCGGACACCGATAAAGACCGTTTATCTCCAGAATCTCTTTTCATTCCTGAACATGGGGCTGGCGACGTTTGTCCTGACGGCTATCGCGGCGCGCTTTGTCTTCCCGGCGGTAAGCCTGGAGGGACAGTCTTTCTGGATCGTCCGCTCCTCCCCGGTGTCCATCCGCACCTTCCTGTGGATAAAGTTTTTCATCTATTATCTCCCACTGGTAATCCTGAGCGAGGTCCTGATTGTGGTCTCCAATATCCTCCTCGATGTGACCCCCTTCATGATGGCCCTTTCCGTGACCACCGTTTTTTTTATGGTCCCCGGGATCGTGGCCTTGGGGATTGGCTTCGGGGCCGCCTATCCTGATTTTTCTTCGGAAAACCCGACCCAGACGGTGACCAGCTTCGGGGGACTCCTCTACATGACCATTTGCGCGGGCTTTATCGCCCTCGTCATCGTTCTGGAGGCGGGACCGGTCTATGCAGTGTTCATGGCCGGGATCAGGGGACGTGCTCTAGATTTGCTCCAATGGGCCTGGCTCATCGGGTCCTTTTGCCTGGTCCTCATGCTATGCGCCCTGGCCGTGGCGGTTCCCATGAACATGGGGGAGAAGCGTCTGCGGAGGTGAGGATAACAGGACTATTTGCGCATTGCATAAAAGTCTTGACTATTGTGCAAGGAGTAAATTGGTGGCTGTCCCCAATTTCCCCAATATCATAAAAAATAGGCACTGATTTCAAGAGTTAACAATGATCTTATGATTATTTCTATCTTGACCTATAAATAAAATCCATATATGGAGAGCCAATATCAAAGGTGAGGAGGGTCCGAACACCATGCTTCAGAGAGACAAGTTTTGGTTGCCGTTATGCGTTTTCATTTTGTTTGCATTCATTTTTATATGTCCCGCCTTTGGGGAGATCAAGGTCTTTGAGCAGGAGGTAGAAGAGGCCGTCAGCCGGGGACAAAGCCAGGAGCAGGTAGAGGCCTTCGCCCTTCAAAAGGCCAAGCGCCTTGCTGTGGAAGAGGCGGGAACATATATCTCTTCCCTGACCGTGGTCCGGAATTATCAACTCCAGAAAGACGAAGTGACGGCCCTCGCCTCCGGCGTCGTCCAGGCGAAGGTTGTGGGTGTTCCTGCCGTCCGGGTAGAAAACGGCGTTGTCCATGTCAAGGTCAAGGCCCGGATCGACGTGGACACGAGCGTCCTCGACCGCCAGGTACAGGAGATCATGAAGGAAAAGGGAACCCTGAAGAAACTAGAGGAAGAACGTAAGAAGAACAAGGATCTGGAAGAAAAGCTCGCAAATCTGAAAAGCTCGGAGGTGAAGCGCTTGGAGGAACTCAACGCCCAGGCCCTGGCCCTGGAGCGTGAGCGTGATCGTCAGCGCCTCTTTCGGGAGGAGCAGGCCCTGAAGGCGCGGGGTGAACTCAGCCGGGCCGAGACAGATCGCTTGGCAAAGGAACGGGAAATGCAAGATCGGATCAATCGTACCCTGACGGAGCAGGAGAAAGCCAAACGGGATGAGGCGGCGGCCCTGATGGCGGAACAGGACCAGATCAAACGCGCTCAATTGGAAAATGAGCAGCGGTGGAACGACTTGGCAAGGAAGGTGCAACTGACGCAGGATCAATGGGTCGCCATCGACGACAGCCTTTCCCTGAAGCAGGCCATATCTGAAGTGAAGGACCTGAAACGGGAAATCGCCAACCTGAAGGGCCGTCTCGATTACCAGTACGGGGAGAACGCAAAAAACCTGAAGGCCGCCTATGCCCAGCAACGGGCCTTGACGACGGCAAAACTGCCTCCTGCACCGGCCCCGAAGGATGCCTTCGAAGCCACGGCAGAGTACAATGCCCGCCTCTCGGCCTACGAGCGGCAGGTGCGAGCGGCTCAGAGTGATACCGGCGAGGCAGTGGAGATCCTGAAAAAGGAGGAGACGCTGAAACTCGCCGAGGCGAAGGTGGAGTATCTGGAACAGCAGCTCCGGGTCCTGGCACCTTTCGTTAAGCGCCTCCAGGACTTGCAGGCGCGCAAGTTCACCCTTCCCGAGGGGGGCGCCGTGACGGTCGAACTGGGCGCGCCGGATGCGGACAATAACAGGTTCCCCCTCAACCTACAGTACAACGGCAAATCATGGTCAACTTGGTGGAATTACACGGATCGCAACAGCGCCAAGGACTTCTATCGGACGAGGGCACACCTGAAGGCCGAGGGACTCTTTCAGATCGAAGAAACCGCGCAACTCCGTCCGAAACTGACGGCCGCACGTGTGACTCATCTGGGGACGAAGGAAACGCGGGAATTCGGTCTGGAGACGCCAAGAACATTCAGTGAAATCGATCAGTTCGCGAAATTCCAGCAAGAGGAGGCAACGGCCAAGTCGTCGCGTAAAAAGGCGGCAAAAATGCTCACCTTGAAGGAAATCGCAAATGATGGCCGTTTCATCGCCTATGACGATGGGACAGTCCTGGACACACGAACGAAACTGATGTGGGCGGCAAGTGACAATGGATACAATGTCTACTGGACGAACGCCGAGTCTTACTGCGAGAACTATCGCGGGGGCGGCTATACGGACTGGCGAATGCCGACGATTGATGAGCTGGCGGGGCTGTATGACCGGGATAAAACTTATAATGCTGCCTGTGGTGGTGGTAATATTCATTTGGCGAAATTGATTCGTCTCACGTGTTATTGGGTGTGGGCGTCAGAAACGCGCGATTCCGCCGCCGCCATCTTCACTTTCTACACTGGCAGGCGGGCCTGGTCTCTCCGGTCTCTCGACAACTACTACCGAGCACTCCCGGTGCGTTCTGGCAAATAGATTATTTGATCATTTGCTTTTTCGATCATTTTCTTTTCCTGGGTACAGAGCGGAGCGCTGTTCGCTACAAAAAATCGGGACAGGCAGGATATGAGCTCTGCATGTTCAAGTTTCGTTACTTCCGACTGTGGTTGTCATCATAGCTTATGAACCCGATCCGGAGGAATGGGAAAACGGCAGAAACAAGAGGCGATTAAAATGCAATGTCCATTTAGCGTGGGCGAATCGGTCAAGGAAACTGTTACGTTCACTTACGAGGAGTACAGATACATTTTTATCGAGCATGTTCCTACTGATGTATATGTGCGATGCGGATAAAGAAATGTACGCCCCGGAGGTTACGGATGAATTGCTGATGATTGCCCGGAAAGAACTTAAACCCGTGAGAAAGATCGAAGTTCCCGTATATGAGTTTGTGATGGGGGAAAATCGGGTTAGTGGAAATAAATAAAGAAGGGAGGGAGGGTAAACGCATGAAACTGGCGCAGAATGAAGAACGGGCATTGAAAGAACTGCGAGAGGAATTGTTTGCGAGATATCCAATTATAGATTTTCGTCTCTATGGATCTAAGGCAAAGGACGAAGGAAGACCGGACTCCGATCTGGACATCATGATAGAAATCCCCGATTATGACCGAGAGATGGTCGCGGAAATTGATGATATAATTTATCGGATTAATCTGGAAAATGACGTCTTCATTTCCGCTCTTGTTTTCGGAAGAGACGAGCTGGAAGAAGGGCCGATGTCCGAATCCCCGATTTATAAAGTAATTCAGAGAGAAGGGGTTAGGCTATGAGCACAGATGAGAAGCAGAAATTGTTGGCCCTGCACAGGTTGCAGCAGGCAACAGAGAGCATCGAGGAAGCTCATTACCTCTTTAAAGGCGGGAAAAGCCTCAGATCTGTGGCCAATCGCGTTTATTATGGAATGTTCTACGCCGTCCTGGCCCTTCTGATCTATGAGCCTTATGCATCGTCAAAACATAGCGGCGTGCTCGCCTACTTTAACAAACGTTTTGTGAAAAGCAAAATCTTTTCCGAATCCATGGGGAGGTCTCTCAACAAGGCCTTCGAACTCAGACAACGGGGAGATTACCGGGAATATTTCGAGTTGGCAAACGATCAGGTAGAGCCGCTCCTGAATGAAGCGTCGCAGTTTGTCGCTTCCATCAGAAAATATCTGGATGAAAACATCGGCTGGAAGGAAGATTGTCGGCAGGATTAACCATCGTTCCCACGCTGGAGCGTGGGAACGATCTTGGATCTTAGCTGATTTCTGCGGTTCCACCGGAAACGCCGTTCTTCAGTCTCGCCGCCGCCCTCTACAGAGCCAAGGATGAAGGCCGCAACCGGGTCGTCGTGGCCGACCTTGTCGAAAGTATATTCGCGATTCCCCGTGCAGAAGTTCATGAGGGCAGCACGGCGATAGATAGCAGGATCGAACCGCAGAGCGCCCTTTTCTCGTGAACCGCTGCGGGCCTGACCCTAATTAAGGCTTTCCATCCACTGATCGGTGGTCATGACCTTGCTGAACCTCATGGCTTGGGTGACCAGAATCGCCCGGTGCAGCTCTTCGGCAGTCACGCTTCCGGCATTGTTAGAAATCGCCAGCGTTCCGGTGGCATCCGACAGAAACTCGACGGCCAGGCCCATATGAACGGCCTGACGAGCAGTCGTGTCGCAGCACATCTGGGTCATATACCCGGCAATGACAATTGTATCAATCTTCCTTTCCCTCAGCCAGGATTCAAGGTCCGTGCCGGTAAAGCTTCCTGGAAGATTCTTCTCGATCAGGTGGTCGTACGCCTGTGAGGCAATTTTCGGGTGAAGGTTCCATTCTTCGCTCCCCTTCCTGAAAACCACTGCCTCCTTCTGGGGGGACGTGTGCTGGATGACAATCACGGGAATTCCCTTTTTTCGGGCATGTTCCATTGCCCTCACAATGTTTTCAAGGCTTCCCGGCGGATGCGTCACCGGCAGTTTGCCCGTGAAATACTCATTCTGCACGTCTATGACCAACAATGCTCGTTTCATCTCTTTTCCCCTCCCTTTCTCATTCTACTCCTCCTGTTTTTTGGTATTCTCTTTCTTTTAATGTACGGCTTCTTTCTATCATGCCCCTATTCTGTCATAAATGACAAATATACAACGATTTCTGCCATTCCGTTCTTGCTATCCCTTTCCGCTTCCGCTATGTTTTCCCGGCGGCATCACTCCGGAAGGGGGAAACGACTTTGACAATACGATCTGTCTCAAAGAATATTAAAAAAGCCGGCGACATCAGACGGCGGGTAGTCCTGTTTTCCGTACCGCCCGCCATGGAACTCGATATCATCGGACCCATGTCGGTATTTGCGGCAGTCAACAACATGAAGGATCGTCTCTATCCGGGCTACGAGATCGAACTCGCCACCTCGGAGCAAAGCTTGGTGATTGCCGGATCATTGGGGTTTCCGCTGCCGGCACACCGGCACTACCGGGAGGTCAGCGGAGGCGTTGATACACTCTTGGTGGTAGGCGGAACAGGCCCATTGACGGCCCGCAATGCCGCGGTGCTGCGATGGCTTCGCGCAATGTCCTCCCAGGTCCGGCGCCTTGGCTCCGTCTGCACAGGTTCGTTTCTGCTGGCGGAAGCCGGCCTTCTGAACGGCAGGCGAGCTACAACGCACTGGGCCTTGACCCGCGAACTCGCCTTGCGGTACCCGCAGGTGATCGTCGACCCCAATCCGATCTGGGTACAGGACGGGCATATCTATACATCGGCGGGAGTTACGGCAGGGATGGATCTTGCCCTCTGGTTCGTCGAAGAGGACCATGGAAAT
>JAPLJZ010000030.1 GCA_026388335.1 Deltaproteobacteria bacterium | reverse complement strand
TCATAACCAACCCGACTATCAATGACGAAGAAGACAACTTGGTTGTTGAGGTAGCCCAGCATCTAGGTGATAATGTTGTACGTTGCATCGCCATGGACATTACCGATGGTCTGGTCAGAGGTATGAAGGCTAAGGATACCGGGGCGCCCATCATGGTTCCCGTCGGTAAGGAATGCCTCGGTAGGATTCTCAACGTCGTGGGTCGGCCCGTGGATGGTCTGGGCCCCATAGATGCCAAGACTATGATGCCGATTCACATGATGCCGATTCACCGTGACGCCCCCACGTTCCTCGAACAGAATACCTCGGTACACGTTCTCGAAACGGGCGTCAAGGTTATCGATCTCCTCGTACCTTTCCCCCGGGGCGGCAAGATGGGTATGTTCGGCGGCGCCGGCGTGGGCAAGACCGTCGTCATGATGGAGATGATCCATAACATCGCCATGCACCACGGTGGTATTTCCGTGTTTGCCGGTGTGGGTGAGCGGACCAGGGAAGGAAACGACCTTTACATGGAAATGAAGCAGTCGGGCGTCATCAAGCAAGCGGCCCTGATCTACGGCCAGATGACCGAGCCCCCGGGAGCGAGATCGAGAGTGGCCCTCACGGCCCTGGCCGCGGCGGAATACTTCCGGGATGTGGAAGGGCAGGACGTGCTTCTTTTCGTTGACAATATCTTCCGTTTCACCCAGGCAGGTTCCGAGGTTTCGGCCCTCCTGGGAAGAATGCCCTCCGCCGTCGGTTACCAGCCGACGTTGGCCACGGACCTTGGCGGGCTTCAGGAACGGATTACCTCGACCAATAAGGGATCCATCACGGCAGTCCAGTGCGTGTATGTTCCCGCGGACGACTTGACCGACCCGGCGCCGGCTACAACCTTTGCCCATCTCGACGGCACCGTCGTTTTGTCCAGGCCCATTGCCGAGCTTGGCATTTATCCCGCGGTGGACCCCCTTGATTCAACATCCAGGATTCTTGACCCGAATGTTGTTGGGCTGGAACATTATACCGTAGCCCGTCTGGTCCAGGTGACCCTACAAAAGTATAAGGACCTCCAGGACATTATTGCGATTCTTGGCATGGATGAACTCTCAGAGGAAGACAAACTGACCGTCAGCAGGGCGAGAAAGATTCAGAGATTCCTGTCCCAGCCCTTCTTCGTCGCCGCCCAGTTTACCGGCACCGACGGGAAATTTGTATCCGTCCCGGATACGGTGCGCGCCTTCAAGGAAATCCTCGAGGGGAAACATGACGATCTTCCGGAACAGGCCTTCTACATGGTTGGCGGTATCGAGGAAGTTATTGAAAAGGCAAAGAGGCTGTCAGAATAGCCGGAGGATTGCACATGGCTGATGAACTGATGTTGGAAATAGTCACCCCGGAAAAACTTGCCTTCAGCGGCAAGGTGGAAGAAGTGACCGTACCGGGGAGTGAAGGAGAATTCGGCGTCCTGAGAGGCCATGCGTCGCTGCTGAGCTCCATTCAGATCGGCGAGCTGAGTTATACAAAGGATAACAAGCGGACTTCTTACGCTGTGGATACGGGCTATGCCGAAGTATTATCCAGTAAGGTGACCATTCTGGTCGAAGGGGCGGAGCGGTCCGATATGATCGACAAGGACCTGGCCCGGAAGGAAAAGGCTGATGCTGAGGCCAGGCTGGTAAAGATGGCCAAGGAAGATCAGGATTACGAGAGGATTAAGGCTGCTGTCACCAGGGCGGATATGCGTCTCAGGGTGGCGGAAAAGGGCTGATCAGGGTTGAGATAAAAGTAATTATCGGCCGGGGAAGTTTACTTTCCCGGCCTTTTTTTATTCCTGGTCGGAGATAAAAATATCCATGACATCAAATTCCCGGATGCCTCCGGGGGCGTTAACACGGGCGGTGTCGCCGACGGACTTGCCCACCAGAGCCTTGCCGATTGGCGAGGTTACGGAGATCTTATTCAGTCCGATGTCCGATTCATGGGGGCCGACAAGTTGATAGGTGGTATCCTTTCCCGTTTTCGTGTCCTCGATGACAACGGACACTCCGAAGACAACCTTGTCTGTGGAGAGATTTTTCAAGTCGATGATTTCCGATGTGGCAAGATTATTTTCCAGTTCCTGAATCTTGCCATGAATGAAGGACTGCCTTTCCTTGGCAGCCGTATATTCGGCGTTTTCAGATATGTCACCGTGCGCGCGCGCCGTTTCTATATCCCGGACATTTCCCGGAACGGCGACATTCTTGAGATATTCCAAATCCTTCTTGATCTTTTCAAATCCTGCTTTGGTGATGGGTGCTTTTTTCATGCTCTGATGACTCCCTGGCGGCAGTATAATGCCGAAATTGTTGTCTCATTCCTAATGGATAAAAACCATGCTGTCAAGGCGGATTTGACCTTTCTGCTTCAATTTTCGTTTTTTCGACGATGTGTTTTTGACGAATGGTTAGTCGCGGCGAGCCCCTTGCGTGGGTGTTGGATTTGTGTTAGGGAGCGATCAGGATGTTGGATAATTATCAAAGAGACATAAACTATTTAAGGATTTCCATCACCGACCGTTGCAACCTCCGGTGCCGGTACTGCATGCCCAAAGAGGGTCTGTCCCAGATCGGGCACGACGATATCCTGCGCTATGAAGAAATTCTCAGGGTAGTGAGGATTGCCGTATCCCTGGGAGTGGCCAAGGTCAGGATCACCGGCGGCGAGCCCCTGGTCAGGCGTGGGATCGTTCCTTTCGTTGCTGCCCTGAAATCTGTGCCCGGGATACAGGATCTCAGTCTGACGACCAATGGCGTCCTCTTGGAGAGATGTGCGGCGGATCTTTTCAAGGCCGGGGTCAGGAGAATCAATATCAGTCTCGATTCGCTCAATCCCGATAAATATCTCCAGATCACCAGGGGGGGATGTCTCGATGATGTCCTCCAGGGCATTGCGGCCGTTTATGCGCAGGGGTTTTCACCAATCAAAATCAACGTCGTGGCAATTAAAGGATTCAATGATGATGAAATCCTCGATTTTGCCCGGTTGACTCTGGACAATCCTTACCAGGTCCGATTCATTGAATTGATGCCGCTGGGGCATCCGGGGCGTGATAACCTTGGCAAGTACCTGGCCAGTGAAGTCATTATGCGGACCATTGCCGGCAAATATACATTAAATCCGGTAAATGGCGAGCGGGAAAAGATGGACGGTCCGGCAAAGATGTACAGGATCGCCGGCGGTATGGGAGAAATCGGTTTTATCAGTCCCGTAAGCCATCATTTCTGTCACCGCTGCAATCGACTGCGGCTGACGGCGGACGGAAATCTGCGCGCCTGTTTGTTGTCCGATGAGGAGGTAGATTTGAAGACCCCCCTGCGAACAGGCTGTACTGACAATCTGCTGGAGACGCTTATTAAGGAGGCTATTGCCGGGAAACCCCGGAAACACGAGATCCAGTTTGATGAGCAGTCCCTCCGCAAGTGTGTGAAAAACATGTCGGCAATCGGAGGTTAACGGTCTTGAGCTTTCCTGAAGAAATCGCCCGATCCTACGATGCCTGGCGCGAAACGCCCACCGGTCATTACATCGACAGCCGTGAAAAGAGCATGATCCTGGATCTGACCCAGCCACGGGGGGGAGAACGGCTATTGGATGTCGGCTGTGGAACCGGCGATCATCTGTGGCTCTTCCGGAGGAAGGGATGTGATGTTACTGGCGTCGATCCTTCCGCGCCCATGCTTGACATCGCCCGGCAAAAACTTGGCCACAAAGCGGACTTTTATTTGGGGCGAGCGGAAGATCTTCCCTTTTCAGACGATGAGTTTGATATTGTAACCCTGATCACCTCGCTGGAATTTACCGCTGATCCGGTGCAGGCTATTCATGAAGCCATCAGGGTTTGCCGGGGAAGGGTCTTCATTGGCGTCCTCAACAAATACTCCTGCATCGGTGTTACCCGCCGGTTGCCCGGTTTCTATCGATCCTCCATGTATGACCACGCCCGTTTCTTCAGCATCGGTGAATTGACGGCAATGATTCGCAGGCAGCTTGCGGGGGTAAGGATTCGCTGGGGAAGCGTGATCTCTCTACCTTATAGCTGGTATGGTTTCGCCAAGGGGCTTGAGGAGTCCCTGCCGGTCATGAATAATCCTCTTGGCGCCTTTCTGGGTTTGTCCTTTTCTGTCACCTTTACGCAGGTGACCATTCAGGAACCGATACGGGAATCAATGCGGCTTGAAAGCAAAGGCAGACAACCCATGCCGGGGGTGGTGCGGGTGATTAAATGATCCGGAAGGCAATGTTTTTCGAGGTATTGGCGGATCAGCAGGTGCAATGCCGCCTCTGCGCCCACGCCTGCCGGGTAAAGAACGGTCAGCGAGGCGTTTGCGGCGTCCGGGAAAACCGGGAGGGAATTCTTTACAGCCTTAATTATGGAATGGTGGTTGCTGAAAATATCGATCCTATCGAGAAAAAACCTTTCTTTCATCTTTGTCCTGGATCCCTTTCCTACTCCCTGGCCACGGTGGGCTGCAATTTTCGCTGTCTGTTCTGTCAGAATCATGAGATCTCCCAGCTGCCCCGTGAGACGGGAGATATTGCAGGGCGCGCCGTCTCGGCGGCGGAAATTGTGGAAAGGGCCGTCCGTTCCGGTGCGAAGACCATTGCCTATACCTACACGGAGCCGACGATATTTTTCGAGTTTGCCTATGATATTGCCCGTCTGGCACACGAGCGGGGGATCGGGAACGTATTTGTCACCAATGGTTATATGAGCCGGCAGGCTCTCGATGCCATTGCCCCTTATCTCGATGCCGCTAATGTTGACCTGAAGTCATTCCGGGAAGGCTTTTATCGTGAGCAATGCGGCGCCCGGCTGCAACCGGTTCTGGATACGATCAGCAGGATGAAGGAACTGGGGATCTGGGTGGAAGTTACGACCCTGCTTATCCCGGGATTAAACGACAGCGATGAGGAAATCGGAGCGACAGCAGATTTCCTGTGTTCCATAGGAACGGAAACCCCTTGGCATATCAGCCGTTTTCATCCCCGCTATCAGATGCTTGCAGGAAGGATTACCTCTGTTGAGGAAATCCGTAAGGCGGCAGGCATCGGCAAATCAAGGGGGCTCAAGTATGTTTACAGTGGCAATGTGCCGGGAGAGGTGGGGGAAAACACGTTTTGTTCCCGTTGCGGTAATCTCCTCGTCAGCCGTTATGGCTTCCGTATCGAGCGCCTGAACCTCAGGGAATCAGCCTGCCCTAACTGTGCAACCCCCCTGGAAGGTCTGTTCAAAGGGACGGTAACGAAATAGCTGCAACATCTTACATTTCATCTTCAGGCCATCTTTGACCGGGCTTGCCATCGCCAAATCCTCAACGCAACACTGCCTGATATATACCACATATTGTGGTTAAATTCAACCTTCGCATATATATGTTGTATTTTTTCTTTACAAATGCGCCTTCTTTTGATAGAGTGCAACAAATTATAAAGGGTCCGTCCTGATTGCTTAGATGAAATTAAAGTATTTGGAAATCAGTGGTTTCAAGTCGTTCCGGGACAAGGTCGTCCTCGATTTTGCTGCGGGAGTAAGCGCCGTAGTGGGTCCCAACGGGTGCGGGAAGAGCAATGTGGTTGATGCGATCCGCTGGGTCATGGGAGAGCAGCGTATCAAGAGCCTCCGCGGCGCGAAGATGGAAGATGTCATCTTCAACGGTTCCCAGGAAGCGGCGCCCGTAGGAATGGCTGAGATCTCAATGGTCCTTGCCGCTGATGGGGTTACTTTTCCCGATCCCTATGCCGCTTGCTCAGAGCTGACCGTAACGCGGCGGCTTTTCCGGGACGGCGAGAGTGAATACGCCGTTAACGGCGTCCCCTGTCGCCTCCTCGATGTCCGGGAGTTCTTCCTGGGAACCGGCGTTGGGGCTCGTACTTACTCCATTATCGAACAGAATAGCGTTGCCTCTCTTGTCGAGGCGAAACCGGAAGAACGGCGCCAGTTTATTGAAGAAGCGGCGGGGATCTCAAAATACAAGACCAGAAAAGAGTCGGCCCTGCGCAAGCTTGAGGCCACAAAGCAGAATATTTTACGTCTGAACGATATCTTCCGGGAGGTGAAAAGTCAGCTCAACGCCGTATCCCGGCAGGCTAAGCGGGCAGAACAATATAAAGATCTGAAGACAGCCATTCGCGAGGATGAGATCGCCGCGGCCCTGTATGCCTATATTGAATTATGTGAAAAACACACAAACCTTGCGCAACAGCAGGAAGCCTGGGAAAGGCAGGAAAACGAACTCAAGGCATCCCTGGCGTCATGTGAGACCTTCCTGGCGGCGGCAAGACTGGAAGTCGTAACCCAGGAGTCGGATCGGTCTCAATGCCAGGAGAAAATATACCAGTTGCGGACAAACATCCAGGTCAAGGAGAAAGGCGTCGAATTTTCAAAAGGCAGGATAGCCGACATCAACGCCCGGAAGGAACGACTCGGGGAGGAGATCCGGCAATTAAAAGCCCGTCACGAGGAGCTGTTTCGTGAGTTGGAAAGGATTACAGCCTTGCAGCAGGTCCTGGATGGAGACATCGCCCAGGCACAAGACAATACCAAAGATGTAGAATGCAAGGTATCAGAAATCAAAAGGGAATTATCCTCTCGGCAGCAATATCTCGAAGAAAACAAGGTCCAATTGATTGACATTGCAGCGGAGAAGTCGCGACTGAACAACAATTATGGTCATCTGGTCAGGGTTCTCGATGATCTGGGCAGAAAGAAGGAAAGAAACAACAAGGATATCGGAGATCACCAGCAGGGTATTTTGCGTCTTGAGGAGAGGCTTGAGGAACTCGCTGCGTCATTGAGCGAGGATCTTGAAAGGCTTGGGCAGCTTCGCAGCAGCAAGGCAACGGCGGCAGAGGAATGGGAGAATGCCCGTAGCGAGCTACAGGAAGTTGAGGGGATGATCGATAGTCTCAAGGAAGATCTCAGCGGTCGGTCTTCCCGATTTACATCCCTGAAGGAACTCCATGACGGATATGTCTGGTGTAATGAAGCCACAAGATCGATCATGATGGCCAAAGAAACGAAGTGTTTGCAAGGCGTCGCGACAGATCAGGTGATCGGCCTGGTTGCCGAACAGATCCGCGTTCCACAAGCTTATGAAACTGCTGTGGAAGCGGTGCTGGGAGACAAGCTGCAGTACGTCGTTGTCAGGAGTCACGAGGCCGGAGTGCAGGCAATCGATTATTTAAAAGAAGCGGCCGTGGGAAGAAGCAGCTTTGTCCCCCTGCAAGTTCGCCATGCCGCACAGCGAACAGCGACTGCCGAACATTTGCGGGAAACGGTGCGGCTGATCGATCGCATCGAAGTAGCGGAATCTTTTCGAGGAGTAGCGGAATACCTCCTGGGGGATGTCCTCCTCATTCCCAATCTCCGGAACGGCCTCGAACTGTGGAATAGAAACGGATTCCGGGGAACCTTTGTAACCCCTGATGGCGACATGATCAGCCCCCAGGGTGTCTTGACCGGGGGACGCAATGGGAAAGGTGATCGTAGCCTCCTGAAAAACAAGCGGGAGATGGAAGCATTGGAGGCAGGGATTCGTGATTTGTCCACGGCTCTGCAGGAAGAGGGGATGAGGAAAAAGCGCCTCACTTCCCTGGCGGCGCGCGGGGAGGAGGAACTGGATTCATTAACCTCCGATATCCATGCGGTGGAATTGCAGTGTAACAGCCATAAAAAGGACGTCGAGCGATATCAGGAGGAACTGAAGCGAATCCAGCAGACCCTGAAAATTCTCGAGTTCAACAGTGAGAACCTGGATGAAGAGGAGCAACAGGCCCGTGAGAAGCTGAAAAATGGCCAGGAGGATCTCGAAGGTCAGAAAAAACGGGAAGCAGCCATCCAAGAGACAGTTGCGGTGCTGCAGGAAAAGGTCCGGCAATTCCGCCGGGAACTTGAAGACAGGGACAGGGAATTAACCGCAGAAAAAGTTCGCCAGGCGTCGCTCGCGGAAAAGCAAAAATCTGCCGTCAGGTCATCTGAGAGAATAAATACGGAAATCGATACCCTGACGGAAAAGATCAGGGAGGGTATGGAGGATTCTTTGACATCGAACAGCCAGGTCGAAGAACTCCAGAGGGCAATTGCCTGTGAAGAGTTGCAACTGGTAGATCTCTATAAGTCATTTACAGAGATGGAAAGGCTCCTTGCGGAAAAAAAGGATCTCTATGCCCTTGCCGAGGCCTCCCTGAAGGATTGGGAAAGCAAGAGCCGGGAGGCGAAGGAAAAATCCGAGCAAATAATCAAGCAGGGACGGGACCTGGAAACGGTTGCGCGGGAGATTTCCTATCAGATGGACAGCTTGAGCAGGATGATCGCGGAGAAACATGGGATCGTTCTTCAGGAACAGGCAGGGGCTGTGCAACGGGTCAATGATGAAGACCTGAAGATTATGCAGGAAAGACTCGTGAAGAACCGTCAACTTCTCGATGCCTTCGGAGAGGTCAACCTCCTGGCGATCAGCGAATATGATCAACTGAAGGAACGGTTTGATTTTCTTACCTCCCAGGTCCGGGACCTTGATGCCTCTGTCCAAACCCTTGAGCAGACAATTGCCAAGATCAACCGGGTTTCCCGACAGCGATTTGCCGAAACCTTCGAGGCGGTAAGAGGTTGTTTCCGGGAGATATTTTCCCGGATCTTCCCTGGCGGCAAGGGGGAACTGCACCTGACTGATGAAAGCAATCTGCTGGAAACAGGGGTTGATATCGATATCCAGATTCCCGGGAAGCGACCACAAAACATCAGTCTTCTGTCGGGAGGCGAAAAATCACTGGCTGCCATAGCCCTGATTCTGGCTATTATTATGTACCGGCCGACGCCATTTCTTATCCTGGATGAGGTGGACGCCGCTCTCGACGACGCCAATGTAGACCTTTTTGCAAAAATCATCAAAGAGATCGCTGCCAATTCTCAGGTAATCCTTATTACCCACAACAAAAGAACCATGGAAGTCGCCGAAAATCTCTTTGGGGTCACGATGCAGAAGCAGGGGATCTCCGCGGTGATTTCGGTCTCTTTGAACTGAAATTCCCACGCTCATCTTTACTTATCCATTAAAAACGGTTAAAGGATGTCTGCATTTAACCCGGCGGCGTACCTGCGGATGTCGGGCCTGAATGATTAATGTATTTAAGAGGTAAAGATGCTCGATGTATTTAAGAAAAAAGGTTTTTTTGACAAGTTGAAAGACGGCTTGGCTAAGACCAGGGATATCCTTTTAACCGATGTCGATGATTTGATCCTCGGGGAGAAAAAAATCGATCAAGACCTCTTTGACGAGTTGGAAGAGGTCCTGATCCGTTCCGATGTCGGTCCGGCTTTTACCTGTGAATTAATCGAAAAAATGAAGGAGCAGGTCAAGCGAAAGGAATTGAGCCGTGCGGACTTATTGAAGAAAATCCTCAGAGATACGATGAAGGAAATTCTGACTAAAAAGGAGGCGCCCCTCCGGATTCCGGCGGAGGGTATATATGTCATCATGGTTGTAGGGGTGAACGGAACGGGCAAGACTACCACTATCGGGAAGATTGCCCATGAATTGAAAAACAGGGGCGAGAAGATTCTCCTGGTTGCGGCAGACACTTTTCGGGCGGCGGCTATCGAACAGTTGGAGATCTGGAGTCAGCGCGTCGGCGTACCTCTGATCAAACAGAAGCCCAATGCCGATCCGGCGGCGGTTGTTTTTGATTCCATCCAGGCGGCAAACGCAGGCAGAGGCCGGATCCTCATCATCGATACGGCAGGCAGACTCCACACCAAAGTCAATCTCATGGAAGAATTAAAAAAGATGAAGCGAATTGTGGAACGGGAACTGCCGGGGGCTCCCCAAGAGATCCTCCTGGTCGTCGATGCCACGACGGGACAGAATGGCCTGATCCAGGCCAAGATGTTCAAGGAGGAGATTGGCGTGACCGGCATTGTGCTGACCAAACTCGATGGGACGGCCAAGGGCGGGATCATTTTCCGGATTGTCAAGGAACTGGAAATTCCCATCCGCTATGTCGGCGTCGGCGAAGGTCTTGAAGATCTGCAACCCTTTCATGGCGAAGCCTTTGTGGATGCCCTGTTTGGAAGCGAGAAGCAGTGAACTCTATTAAGATCATTGAGTGTGTCCCGAATTTCAGTGAAGGAAGGGACCCGGAGAAAATAAAAGCGATTGCAGCGGCGGCGTCTGCCGTGTCCGGCGTAAGATTGCTCGATTATTCATGGGACAGAGATCATCATCGTAGCGTCATTACTTTCCTTGGCGAGCCGGAATATGTTTATGAGGCGGCCCTGGCAGCCGGAAGCAAGGCTTTGGAGCTTATCGACCTGAGATGCCATGATGGCGTTCATCCGCGGATCGGGGCCGTCGATGTCGTTCCTTTTGTCCCCCTGGAAGGGGCAAAGATGTCGGATGCAGTGGCGTGTGCGCACCGTTTCGGACGTGCATTTGCGGCACGGCACGGCACGCCGGTTTTTTTCTATGGAGAAGCGGCTAAAAATGAGATTACCAGAGAGCTTCCGAAAATTCGCAGCGGCGGCTTGCCGGGACTGATAAAAAGATTGCGGGCGGGCGCATGTCAACCGGACGAGGGGCCGAATGTATGCCCTGATCGCTCAGGGGCCGTGGCCGTGGGAGCGAGAATGCCCTTGATTGCCTATAACATCAATCTTGATTCATCCGATGTGGGGCTGGCAAAGCGGATTGCCGGGATGATTCGTGAGTCCAACGGGGGTTTGCCCTTTGTCAGGGCCATTGGCGTTTTATTGAAAAGTCGTAATCTCGCCCAGGTTTCCATGAATCTGACTAACTTCCAAGTTACCTCCATCAGGAAGGTTTTTGAAAGTGTCAGGAAGGAAGCTGACATGGCGGGGGTTAATATCCTGGAATCGGAACTGATCGGTCTGGCGCCACGGGCCGCCCTTGACGAGGAGACCGCAGCATATATCCGTTTGATCGGGTTTTCGGCACAACGGATTATCGAAACCCATTTGCCTCTGAATTGAATGATAATGGTAATGATAGCTTGCCCGAAAGGGGCAAAAAAGGCGCCAAGGTTATTAACCAAAGCGCCTATATTTTTTCCTTTGCAAAGCCTTAGATGGCTTTTACGTTTTCAGCCGCCGGACCCTTCTTGCCCTGCGCGATGTCAAAGCTTACGCGCTGACCTTCCTGAAGGGTTTTAAAACCGGAACTCTGGATGGTGCTGTAGTGAACAAACACATCCCCGCCGTCATCTTTTTCGATGAAGCCGAAGCCTTTCTGCTCATTAAACCATTTCACTTTTCCTTCTGGCATTTCCTGAATCCTCCTTTCTGTAAAGTCGGATTGCATCTATGACAGAAAGAAAAAAAGCTCCCAAGCCCTGATGAGCGTGGCGGCCATCCGCTGTACTTCAAAATGCCTTTACCCAACCTTTACTACTCGCTTCCCTTACAGCGCGGTGTCTGTAGCGGTATATTAAAAAATTTCCCGACATATAATATGGAGCCCAAGACCTGTCAAGTATTTTTGTAAGACAAAACATGACCTCCAACAGCAAACATCCTGACCCGGATAAGCAGCGTTTTCTCACCTCATATTCATCATTACCCTGATTGTAAAAAATTGTCTTAAAGATTCTCTTAGGAATGCCGAAAGAAGGAGAAAGGAGACATAAAAGCCATGACAACCATCAGCAACGAAAGAATCGAGTTCGATCCTCAGAGGGACATCTTTGGGAAGACGATGGGTGCCTGGTGCCTCTGCCCTGCCTGGATGGGCTGGATGCCCTGGCTGGTGGATGGAGTCGAGGTGCTGCGGGTGCAGGGGAAAACGATAGAGAAAAACATGACCAGCCATCACCATCTGGCCGGTCTCGAAGGAATATAAACCATAAAACGTTAACTCCATCCCTGGCTAAGCCCCTGTCTACATCTGACTCAGGGGCTTTTTCTTTTTGACCTCAGCCGATATTTTCAATATACTCACCCGACAAATAAAATCACGGAAACAAAGATTATCAAATACATTCCGCTGATTCCTTCAGAAGGAGAAGGGATTCATTCAATAGTCATGAACGGATCAGTCATATGGATGCGAGAACCTTCACGAAACAGACGCTTGATCTTTTGTCGTCATTGTGTTACCTGTAACACACATCACACAACGAGAGGTTAAGCATGGCAAAGATATTGAATATCCGATTATCAGACGACATCTCCACACGGCTTGACACCCTGGCAGAGAAGACCCGAAGGCCCAAGAGCTTCTATGTAAAGGAAATCCTGTCTCGCTATCTGGGAGAGTACGAGGACGCCTATCTTGCTCTGGAACGCTTGAACGATAAGAACGCCAGCTATTACACCACGGAGGAAGTGGAGAAGTCCCTTGACCTATAATCTGAAATGGCATGAAAAGGCCATATACGACCTTCGGGATCTTGACCGGAAAACTCAAAAGAAAATCATCGATCGAATAAAGGAATACCTGCCTAAAGACCCCGTCGGTTTGGGAAAACCCTTGAAAGGTATGTTCAAGGGCCTGTATCGTTACCGATATGGATCTCATCGGATTATCTACGCTATTGACCAGAGAGAAGAAGTCGTTATGATTCTACGGATAGGCGACAGGAAGGATGTCTATGATAACAAAGCAATATAAGTACAATGTATCTGATTCCATTGTCGTTTTTGTCGCAGAATAAGTTTTGTCTGACAGCGAAAATTTTCAGAGTGGGGATAGGATCATCAAATAAAGAAAAGAGTGATAACCTTGGATCGGCTAACACCCTGATTTTATTTGGTACCCCCGGTGCGATTTGAACGCACGACACCCGGATTAGGAATCCGGTGCTCTATCCAACTGAGCTACGGGGGCAAGAGGTTTTCCTGTTGAGGCTCGACGGATTAGCATGGTTTTCCGAAGCTGTCAACTTCCTTCAATAAAAAGGCCCCTCCGGAAAGGAATCCGGAAAGGGCCTTTTTTCTGTTGGCGACAGAATAATTATAATGCTGTTAGATGTACCTGCCCATGTCAAAGGGCGTGTTCATCGGTTTGTTTCTTCGGCCTAACTTAGACGCTTTCCGGCCGGGTATCGACGGCATGTTGTTTCATGGCCTCCAAGTATCTGGCATACTCGGCTTTGGTAAGGAATTTCTTGTTTCTTTTAAGATCGTTCATTATTGCATCCTCTCCCCTTTTGTCTTTTAATTCCCTACGTTCGATGATAATATAAAGACAAAGCTGTTTTCCTTCCATCGGGAACAGTCTGAATATGGAGTGGGGGTTTAGCGGGTTGAGGCTTAAGAAGAGGGAAGCAAGGGGGATCGGACTTTGTCCGATAAGATGGACGGGAACTATATCAGTAAGGAGGCAGGTCCTATGAGGATAGCGATAATTGGTATTGGCGGTGTCGGAGGGTCGTTTGGCGGGAAGTTGGCATCCAGGTATGAAGCCACTCCAGACCACGAAGTTGTTTTTATCGTCAGGGGTGAGCATTTAAAGGCGATTAAGGAAAAAGGAATGACCCTGATCACGCCGGCCGGAGAATCTCTGGTACGCCCATCCCTGGCGACGGATAACCCTGCTGAAGCAGGGGTCTTTGATCTCGTCTTGTTTGCCGTCAAAAGTTATGGGCTAGAGCAGGCTGCCCGAGTGATTATTGATAACATCAAGGACGACACGGTGATTATTCCCCTTCTCAACGGGGTGGATATTACGGAGCGTCTCCAGGGGGTTTTGCCTCGGGGGATTTGCCTTTATGGGACGGTCTATGTTTCTGCTTTTATTGAAGCCCCCGGTGTTATTCGGCAGGTCAGCCCCGCCAGTCGCCTGATTTTCGGTCCCGACGGCGGATCGATCGAGCGATTCCGACCTATCGATGCCTTGTTCCAGGAGGCTGGTATTGTCTCGGAGCTGACGCCGTCTTCCCAGATTGCCCTGTGGACGAAATTCATCTTCATCTGCCCCGCAGCCGGTGTGACTTCCCTGCTACAGAAACCCTTCGGGGAAGTGATGGATGATTCTGAGGCCAGAGATTTATTGTTCGGTCTTATCGGGGAAGTTGAACAGATTGCCCGGGCCAAGGGGATCGATCTTCCGGGAGACATTGTCCCGGCGACCGTCGCCAAGGTTAGGCAATTTCCCTATGAAACGAAGACATCCATGCAGTTGGACTTTGAAAAGGGCAGGGAGACGGAAATCGATATCTTTACCGGTTACATTGTCAGGACCGGTCAGGAGCTGGGCATCAAAACACCCCTGCATGAGCGGGTGTACAAAACCCTGACGTCAGCGGCAAGCTCCTGAGTGGGGGCGTTCAGCATTCCGGTTCAAAATTAGAGATGATATCAAGGCGGCGAGGAAGAGGCGACGCAGGCGTATTGTTCATACGTCGAGGAGCCGATGACGATGCCAACGAAGATAGCGCTTTAATTTTGAACCGGAATCAGGCGTGTTCCCCCGCCTTGCGCAATAGGAGCCCCCAGTCTTCATTGACCATTTCCTGGATCTGGTCGAGATCGGTGTCTTTCAAGTGCCGGAAACGGCCTTGGAGCTTGAAGTACTCCCGGACGAGGTATTCCCTGGGCTTGTAATTGATCGTATAGTTGATGCCGTTTTCCACCTCGTAGAGGGGAAAGATATTCGTCTGCACGGCCATGCGGGCGATCTTGATGGACATTTCCGAAGGTATCCGCCATCCCGTCGGACAGCTTGCGTAGATATGGAGGAACTTTGACCCCTTAATGGCCTTGGCCTTCTTCACCTTGCGAATCAGGTCTTCCGGGAAGGCGATATTGGCTGTCGCCGCGTAGGGGATACGATGGGCGACCAGGGCCTCGACAATGTTCTTTTTCCTGAGCTTTTTCCAATCCGCCCCCGTCGTGGTCGTTGTCCAGGCCCCGTAGGGGGTTGAGGAACTCCGCTGGATGCCCGTGTTCATGTAGGCTTCATTGTCATAGCAGGCGTAAATGAAATCCTCGTTTCTCTCCACGGCGCCGCTCAGGGCTTGAAAACCGATGTCAAAGGTGCCGCCATCCCCGGCCCAGGTGATAACCGTCGTCTCCGTGTCCCCCTTCATGTCGAGGGCCGCCCGGACGCCGCTGGCCGTGGCCCCTCCCGTTTCGAAGGCGGTGTGGATCACGGGGATTTTCAGGCTGGACTGGGGGAATGGGCCGGCGATAACGGACCAGCAACAGGCCGGCAGAACCATGACGGTCTTTTCGCCTAAAGCCTTCAGCACAAATCGCATGGCAATCGTGGCGCCGCAACCCGGGCAGCCCACATGGCCGGAACACATCAATTCCTTATCAAGGGCATCAAGTTGCACGGTTCACCTCCTGAAGCCCCACCCAGATACTTTCCTTCCTGGGGGTGTCGCTTCCTTTTACGTCAAAATAGATTTCTTCCAATAGTTGCACGGTAATGTCCCGACCGCCGAGACCGGCAATGTACCCGAAGATGGGAGGATGGCCCGGAACATTGCAAATGGCCGCCCGGACTTCCTGGGCGAAGATCCCGCTGGCCCCGAAGGAAAAGTTGCGGTCCACCACAGCGACCTTTTTTGCCTTCCCGAGCGCCCGGCGCACGGCTTCCACAGGAAAGGGCCTGAATAATTTAATCTTGAGAACACCGACCTTTTCTCCCCGGGGCCGGAGTTCTTCCAGAAGCAGGCGGCCGGTGCTGGTGACGGTGCCGGAGGTCACGAAGACGATGTCCGCCGCTTCACAATCAATAGCTTCCACGGCGCCGTAGCGGCGGTCAAAGATCTTCGCGAATTCGTCTTCCACCCGGTCAAACTGTTCCAGGGCATCATCCATGGCCATGGCGATGTCATAGCGCATTTCCATATAGGCGTTGGGCGTTACCAGGGGACTCAGGGAATAGGGATGCTTCGTATCGAGGATGAAGGCCGGTTCATAAGGGGGAAGGAAGCGGTCCACTTCGTCTTGGTCCGGGACATCGACGGGTTCGTAAGTGTGAGAGAGGTAAAAAGCGTCCAGAACGACCATGGCGGGCAGATTGACGATTTCTGCCAATCGGTAAGCCTGAATGGTCGTATCGAGGACTTCCTGGCCGTCTTCGCAGTAGAGTTGAATCCATCCCGTGTCCCGCTGGGCGAGGCTGTCGGTCTGATCGTTCCAGATGTTCCATCCCGGCGCCAGGGCCCGGTTGACCTCGGCCATGACAATTGGGAGGCGGGCTCCGGATGACCAGTGGAGGAGTTCATGCATCAGGGCCAGCCCTTGGGAAGAGGTGGCGGTAAAGGTCCTGACGCCTGAACTCTGAGCCCCGATCAACGCTGCTAAGCAGGAATGTTCGCTTTCCACCCGCAGGTATTTGGCGTCCATCTTGCCGGTAGTGACATAATCCGACAGGATCTCGACAATATGGGTCTGGGGAGTGATGGGATAGGCGGAGATCACCTGGACCTTGGCCAGGCGAACCGCTTCCGCCACGGCGTGGCTGCCTTCGAGGACCTTTTTCATAGTTTTTCCTCCTCACCGAGGGTCATGGCGTTTCTGGGACACTCCACGACGCACAGACCGCACCCCTTACAGTAATCGTAATCGATGTGGCGTTCCGTCATGTCCCGACCCCGCAGAATGGAGACGTCGGGACAAAAGAGATAGCAGTTGTCGCAGTCGTTGCAGATCCCGCAGTTGAAGCACCGTCCCGCCTCCCGCATCGCCGTATTGGCCGAGATCTTCAGCTCTATTTCATCGAACGAAGAGTTACGCTCTTCAATTAGGAGCCGGGGTTGAATGACCCGTGGTTCAAACTGGAAATAATCCGTATTGATTTCCTGATACGAGACGATGTGCGGTTTCCTCTCTTTCCGGGGACCGTTCATGTATATCTCCATGGAAAGAGATGGTCCCTCTCCGACCATGCAGGCGGCAAGACGCTCCCTGACGGCGTCGCCGCCGCTCTGGAAAAAGGTATCGAGGGCCATGGCGGCCTGTTTTCCCGAAGCGATGGCCTGGGTGACGTTCTTATCGGTATTCGTCAGATCGCCGCCATAGATGATCGGCGTCCCATGCTGTTCCTGATGGATTGTACAATGACTCAGGTGCAGGGGTGCGGTATGATGTCCATCCGTTTCGGCAGGCGGGGGCTCATACCACGTTTCTGCCGCGGCGGCGCCGGTGGCCACGAAGACCCGCTGCACCGAGATTTCCACGGGGTTGGTTCCATTGGTAACGATTCTGCCCCGGCCGTCCCGGTCGAGGCCTTCCACTTTCATCTGCTGGACCGTCAGTATAGAGTCCGATCCTTTGGCGGTGATCTGAACCGGGGCCAATAATTCCCGGAGTTCCACCCCTTCCTCAAGGGCGCTCTCGATTTCCTCGTCAAAAGCCGGCATGTCCTCCCGCCTTCTTCGATAGACGATGACGACTCGCCCTCCCAGGCGGATAATGCTCCGGGCGACGTCAATGGCGGTATTACCCCCACCGATAACCGCGGAAACTCCCGTTACGTCCGGCTTTGCTCCCTGGCGGAGCTGTCTGAGGAATGAGAGCCCGTTTTCAACGCCCTCACCCGATTCGCCGGGAATATTCAGGGGCCTGTTTTGCCAGTAACCGCAACCAAGGAAAACGGCGTCGTAGGAGGTCTTCAACTCCTCAAAGCGGGAGGCCGATATGGTCTCGCCAACCCTGATGTTGACCCCCTGGTTTTCAAGCCGGGCAATCTCATTGCTCAGGACCGTCGCCGGCAGCCGGTAGGCCGGAATGCCCCAGCGCAACAGCCCCCCCGCCTCCGGCATGGCCTCGAAGATCTCGCAGTCGTAACCGAGCATGTTCAGAAACCAGGCCGCCGAGAGCCCCGCCGGACCGGAACCGATAATGGCGATGCGCTTTCCTGTGGGGGCGAGCCTTTTCAGGGCCGGTTTCGTTTCATTCCGGGCGGCGGTATCGGCGAGAAAACGCTCCATCGTATGGACGGCGATGGACGTGTCGAATTCCCGGCGGTTGCAGCGCCCCTCACAGGGGTGATAACAGACCCG
>JAPLJZ010000056.1 GCA_026388335.1 Deltaproteobacteria bacterium | reverse complement strand
AGGTGGTTAAGTTAATGATACAGCCTGGCGATTGACGGCGCAGGTCCGGCATGACATACGGAATAATGGGGAGTTTTCAGGTCTCCTCTTGCTTTTTGTTCTTTTCCCGCAACTGCCGCCAGAAATCCATCCGTTCCCCGATGGTCTTTTCATATCCCCGCTCCGTTGGCCGGTAGAAACTGGCCTTTCTTTGGATCAGGGTCTCGGGCAGATAATCCTGCTCGGCATAGGCATCCTGGTAATCATGGGCGTACTTGTAATCCTTGCCGTAACCAATCTCCTTCATCAGTTTCGTCGGGGCGTTGCGGATATGGAGGGGTACGGGCAGGCTCCCCGTCTGACGTATCGCCTCTTTCACCTTGCCATAGGCGGCATACAGGGCGTTGCTCTTGGGGGCCGTCGCCAAGTAAACAGCCGCCTGGACCAAGGCCAGTTCCCCTTCGGGAATACCGATAAAATGAAAGGCCTGCATGGCGTCCATAGCCACTGCCAAGGCCCGGGGGTCGGCGTTGCCCACGTCCTCCGAGGCGAACCGGACCATCCGGCGGGCGATGTAGAGGGGGTCCTCCCCGGCGGCAAGCATTCGCGCCAGCCAATAGAGGGCGGCATCGGGATCGCTCCCCCGCAGGCTCTTATGAAAGGCCGAAATCAGATTATAGTGTTCTTCTCCACCTTTATCATACTGGAGGGCCTTTTTCTGGAGGGCCTTTTCGACAATTTCCCGCGTAATGAGCCGCTGCCCTTCCTCCATGTCCATGACGAGAGAGGCCGCCGCCTCCAGGCTGTTCAGCGCCGTCCGGGCGTCACCGTCGGCGGACCAGAGGATGACCTCCACCGCCTGAGGTTCGATCTGAATATGCAAACCGCCAAGACCCCTTTCTTCGTCCGTAATAGCCCGTGCGATCATTGCCCCTAATTCTTCTTCTGAAAACGGCTTGAGGACCATGACCCGGGAACGGGACAGGAGGGGGGAAATTATCTCAAAGGAAGGATTTTCCGTGGTGGCGCCGATAAGAGTGACGAGTCCGCTTTCCACATGGGGGAGAAAGGCGTCCTGCTGGGCCTTGTTGAAGCGGTGAATCTCATCCACGAATAAAAGGGCCTTCTGTTGATGCTCCTGCCGTTGGGCAAGGGCCTCCTCGACGACGGCCCTGATTTCTTTGACCCCTGACAAGACTGCGGAAAAACTGGTGAAATGTGATTGCGTCTCCTGAGCGATGATCCGGGCCAGGGTCGTCTTTCCCGACCCCGGGGGGCCCCAGAAGATCATGGAAAACAGGCGATCCTCCTCGATAGCCCGGCGCAGGAGGTTGTCCTCCCCCAACAGATGTCCCTGACCGATATACTCGTCCAGGCACCGGGGCCGCATACGGTCCGCCAGGGGGTGGAAATCCTTATCCTGCCAATTTTTATCTTTTTTCATCCTCGACATCTATGTGCGGTCGGCCTGCTGCCGGGCCTTGGCCTTCTCGATGAGATCGAGGAGGGTCGTCATCTTATCCGGGGGCGCCTGCCGGCAGAAGGCATCCCATGTCTCGACATCCAGAGTCTCCCTCAGGAAGTTTTCCACGGGGAAGAAAGTCTCCCAGCACCTTATGGAACGGGGACAGGGCAGATTTCCTCCTTCCCGGCGGCAGTAGGCAAAAGTCAACTCATGTCCAAGTTTGGGGCAGCGGATGGACAGGTGGTCATACTTATCAAAAAGGAGCTCGGTCATGACAACCTTTTTTACGAAAATACAAGCCGTGTAATTCCCGCTCACGCGGGAATTACACGGTTGCTATGTTTGGTTACCGGAATAAAAATTTACCCATCTTTCCCTTATGCCTACGGCTTCGGGAAGCCCTCTATGGCCCGCAGCGCCCTGGCGATTTCCTCGTCGGGCAATTCATAGGGAAGCAGCTTGCCGGTCAGATAGGCATCGTAGGAAGCTAAATCCACCATGCCGTGGCCACTCCAGTTGAAGAGAATGACCTTTTCCTTGCCCTCTTCCTTGGCCCTTCGGGCCTCGTCCACGACGGCGGCAATGACATGGTCCGTCTCCGGGGCAGGAATGAAGCCTTCGCTGCGGGCCCACATGACGCCGGCTTCGAAGGTATCGAGCTGATGATAGGCCCGAGCCTCGACAAGATTCTCCTTTACCAGGTGGCTGACAATGGGGGCCATTCCGTGATAGCGGAGCCCGCCCGCGTGGATCGGGGCCGGGACATAGTCATGCCCCAGGGTGTACATGGGCAGGAGGGGCGTCATTTTGGCGAGATCGCCGAAGTCATAGGCAAATGGTCCCCTGGTGAGAGTAGGACAGGAAGTTGGTTCAGCCCCGACGATCTTTACGTCTTTTCCGTGTATTTTGTCCCGGACATAGGGCAGGGAAATCCCGGCAAAATTACTTCCCCCGCCGGCGCAGCCCATGACGACATCGGGATAGACACCGATCTTAGCCATTTGCTTCTGGGCCTCGAGACCGATAATGGTTTGATGGAGCATAACATGATTGAGAACGCTTCCCAGAGAATACTTGGCGTTGGGATGGGCTATGGCGTCTTCAATGGCTTCGCTGATGGCAATGCCCAAGCTCCCCGGTGAATCGGGATGCTCGGCCAAGACGTTCCGCCCCGCTTGCGTCAGGTTGCTGGGGCTGGGGATACACTCGGCCCCCCACACGTTCATCATCATCCGCCGGTATGGTTTCTGTTCGTAACTGACCTTGACCATGAAAACCCGGCATCCGAGACCGAACATCTGACAGGCCATGGACAGGGCGCTTCCCCACTGGCCGGCCCCCGTTTCCGTCGAAAGATGCTTAACCCCGGCAACCTTGTTGTAGTAGGCTTGGGGAATGGCCGTGTTGGGCTTGTGTGACCCGGCCGGGCTGTTGCCCTCCATTTTGTAATAGATCTTCACCGGCGCATCGAGGAGTTTCTCGAAATTCCGGGCCCGGCACAGGGGCGTGGGTCGCCAGATCAGGTATTTTTCCAGAACTTCTTCGGGAATGTCAATCCAGCGCTCCGTGCTGACTTCCTGCTCGATGAGGTTCATGGGAAAGATCGGCGCCAGATCCTCCGGGCCAACAGGCTTCCCCGTGGCCGGGTGAAGAGGCGGCCGCAGCGGCGTCGGCAAGTCCGCCTGGATATTGTACCACTGCCTGGGGATTTCATGATCTTCCAGCAATACCTTCATGGTTTTCATATTCATCTCTCCTTTAAAAAAAATAATTGTCTAATAAAAAAGCCATGGGTTGTTCCCATGGCTTTTGATTTCCGATTGTGTCATGGGAAGGTTCCTCCCTGCCCACAACCTGTTTAAAACAGCTAACGCGGGCAGACTTTATCAGCCTGCCACCACCAGCAAAGATTCATGTTCGTTTTATTAAGCATCGTCATATTGTTTTAGATCTCGGCTAAAGTATGGCTCGACCTATAACTAATCTTTAAAAAATGTCAAGATAAAAAATATCCTCAAACTTCCCAGTTCGACATCAACCCCTTATGCCGCCGATACCATAGATTGGGAGCGATCCGATAAAGGAAACGGGAAACAGGTCCGATAAATTCCTTGACCCGCTTGTCGAACTGGCAGGCCTGGATGATCATTTCCTTGATGTCCCCCCGGGTGCCCCCTTCGTTGAAAATCTTGTAGGCGCAATTAAACAGGGGGCTGTACATGTTTTTCTTTTCCAGATAACGATGGACGTTGCGGATCGTATTGGGTCCTTCCGGCGTCCCGTCGATTCTGGCCAGGACCTTCAGGTTGGTTTCAATGGGGTTGCCGCTGTAAAGCTCATGGAAGTATTTGCCATAGCGATAATTTTTGCTGGCCATGGACGAAACGGTAACGTACATATCCCCTACCCCGGCCTGGCTGTGAAAGGCCTGAAAACTGCCGCCCAGGAGCATGGACAACGAGCGGATTTCCACACCGGCACGGGCAAAGATGGTGCCGGGGATGGAATCGCCAAGGTCCAGGGAATCTGTAACACCCTTGATGTTGGCCACGACATTTTTCAGGGAGCCGCAGGCCTCCACACCGATAACGTCGAAATTGTAGTATGACGTCAGCTCCCGCCGGTTGAAGCGGATCAATTCCTCCCGAATGAGATTCGCCGGCGCGCTTTTGCCCGCCACGGTCACACAGACGGGATTCCCCAGGGCGATATCGACATCGAAAAAAGGCCCGCCGATACAGACGATCTCATATTTATAGCTGAGGCTGCTCAGGTTGCTGTGGATCAATTGTGACGGGGTAATGAGTTCCTTGGTGATTTCATCGGAGGTCAGCCCCTTGATGGGAGAGATGATGCAAGTATCGCCGGATTTTCTTTCCATGAGCGGCTTGAGATAGTTGAGAAATTCCGGAAGCTTGTCCATTGTCAGGCACAGCACAATGATGTCGTTGTCGTCGATGACCCGTTCGAGATCATTGGTGGCATGAACCTTCGGGCCCAGACGGGGGACGTTGTCCATTCCCCCCAAGCGTCTGGCGAGATCCTCGGTCAGGTGTTTGGGGTTGAGGTGTTCCCGGTTGATATGACGGCAGACATCGGCGTCATGATAATAGATCGTAACCCGCTTGTTATCCCGGCCGAACTTGTAGGCAAAGGATGTCCCCAGACGTCCCGGACCAATAATGGCGATCCTTGTGGTATCAAATTCAGCTAACATCTTCTCCAAGTCCCCGTGAAATGGCGCAGAGTATAGGGTAAAAACAGCGTGCCGTCAAACAATATTCAGTATTATCAATCAAATTGCTTTTGACTTCTCAGGTTTAGCCGTTTATACTGTAATTTAGAAATATGTTCCGGAAGAAAAGAAAGGAAAAAGTAATATGCCCGAAAAGCATTTGGCCTTGATGGTCCAGAAACAGGCAAAGAAATATGGGGAGCGGACAGCCCTCCGTTATAGGGAAAACGGCCAGTGGCAGGATATTTCATGGAAAGAGGTTGGAGAGCGGGTCCATGCCGTTGCCAAAGCCCTCATGGAGATGGGAACCAAAACGGGAGACATGGTGGGGGTTTTCTCCCAGAACTGTCCGGAATGGACTATTGCCGATTTAGGCATTCTCAGCGTCCGCGGCGTCTCCGTCCCCATCTACGCCACCAACACGGCGAAGCAGGCGGAGTACATCGTCGATGAAGCGGAAATCGCCATCCTTTTCGTCGGCTCCAAAGATCAGTACCAGAAGGCAACGTTTATCATTGGTGCATCAAAATATCTAAAAAAAATCATTGTCTTCGACAGCAACGTCCCTCTCGCCGGGAGCGATCAGGCCATGTATTTTAAGGATTTTCTGGAGCTGGGCCGCAAGTCCACCCGGGAGCAGGAACTGGAAGAAAGGCTGAAGAAGGCCGACATGAACGATCTGGCCACCCTGATTTACACCTCCGGGACTACCGGGGAGCCCAAAGGCGTCATGCTTAATCATTCGAACTTCTATTTTTCCTTTCAGGCCCACAACAAGCGCCTCGCCGTCAGCGACCAGGACATATCCATGTGCTTCCTCCCCTTGAGTCACGTCTTTGAAAGGACATGGACCTACTTCGCCCTGGGCTCCGGCATGGTCGTCACTTATTGCGACGACACGGGCAAGATCGTCACATACCTCCAGGAGATTAAACCGACGATCATGTGCGCCGTTCCCCGGTTCTACGAAAAGATCTACGCCGCCGTTTTCGAAAAACTGGAAAAGGCCCCGCCCTCGAAAAAGAACCTGTTCAACTGGGCCGTTGAGCTTGGTGAACAGATTTATACGCGAGAAAAAGAGAAAAAATCCATTCCCTGGGATCTCAAACTCAAACACAAGATCGCCGTGAAACTGGTCCTCGCGAAGCTGCGCGGCGTCGTAGGGGGTCGGATCCGGTTTTTCCCCTGCGCCGGGGCGCCCCTTTCCAAAAATATCGAGGAATTCTTTCATTCTGTGGGCATCCAGATCAAATACGGTTATGGCCTGACGGAAACAACGGCGACAGTGACCTGTCATGAAGAGTATTTCTATAAACCGGGAACGGTGGGTAAAGCCATTTATGGCGTCGATGTTAAAATCGCCCCCAACGGCGAGATCCTCGTCCGGGGCGAAACGGTCATGAAGGGTTATTACAAGAAACCGGAGGCGACGGCGGAGGTCTTTGAAGACCACTGGTTCAAGACGGGTGACGTAGGCATCCTCGAAGACGGCTATCTGACTATTACCGACCGGATCAAGGATCTGATGAAGACCTCAGGAGGCAAGTATATCGCCCCCCAGCTCATCGAAACGACGATCGGCAAGGATCATTTTGTCGAACAGATCTCCATCATCGGCGATCAGCGCAAATACGTCGCCGCCCTCATCGTTCCAGCTTTCGACGCCCTGGAGGATTATGCCAAAAGTAAAAATATCTCCTGGACCTCACGGGAAGATCTTATCCAACATCCGGAGATCGTTCAGTTTTATCATGAACGGATCGAACAGAATCAAAAGGAACTGGCGGGATTTGAAAAGGTCAAGAAGTTCAAGCTCATGGCCAAACAATTTACCCAGGAAGATGGCGAGATGACCCCGACGATGAAGCTCAAGCGCAAGGTCATTAACGAGAAATACCAGAGCGTCATCGACAGCATGTATGGGGAATAGCCCCGGCTATGAAATACGAAGAATCAAAAATCGGTAGAGTCTTTATCCTTCGGCTGGAGGACGGCGAGATCGTCCATGAAATCATCGAGGCCTTCGCCCGGGAACACCACATCCGGGCGGCGGCCCTGCTCATCCTCGGCGGGGCAGACGACGGCAGCACCCTGGTCGTCGGCCCCCAGGAGGACCGCATCCTCCCCGTCATCCCCATGACCCACATCCTCGCCAATGCCCACGAAGTAGCGGGGACAGGCACCCTCTTCCCCGACGAAGACGGCGCCCCCATCCTCCATATGCACATGGCCTGCGGCCGCCGGGAGGAGACCATCACCGGTTGTATCCGTAGCGGTGTCAAGGTCTGGCGGGTCATGGAAGTAATCCTCTATGAGCTCCTGGAGACCAGGGCCGTCCGCCGTCAGGAGCCGCCCACAGACTTCAAGCTTCTCCAACCGGGGTAATCGGCATGACAAGCATAATTTCGCCAGGGAGGGAAAACCGATCCTGAGTTAGCCGTTCTGAAAACAGAAAACGTAAAATTGATCGGTTTTTTTATTAACTATATCTGATAGTTAACTTGGTTCGGTGCATCGAACTTTTTTTTCGGACGCCTCAACATCCAAAGCCGCACCAGTAATGAAGTAAACTACCACCGACAAGGTCGGTGGTAGTTTACTTCATTTGCTTTCATCTTTTTAAGTGTGGTTCGTTCTTTAGAATTTTAAGCACCTTGCCGAATAAGGCTTCCATTTTCGTGGTGATCTCCTTCAAGTCTGCTGCGGCCTTTTTCGACAAAGGGCCATAGCCGGTCAGGGTTCGCGACGTCAACTCATGGAGGCCCATTTCGGCAAACATGACCCGGGTTTGCACTTGCCGGAAGGTGCTAAGGGTTTGCCTCTCTATCTTTATCCCCTGGCTGTCGAGAAAGGCGATCATGGCTCGCCGGATAGGGAGAAGTTTGTTGATGAGATCTGATTTGACCGATCCATCCACATCCCCCTGATAGTCATAGTAAGTCGTTTTTGTTCCACCTCGTACCAGGAAATCTTCGATCTCCGTCAGGAGATCGTCTATATATCGGCAAGTCCGTAAAATATTGCGCCGGTGATTATCGTTCATTTCGCACCTAAGCTGATCCTTGCAAGTGAAGACGCCTCGCTCCGTAAAGGTGGATCATCGCCCGGAGGACGACATCTTTTTCGTCCCGGCTCAAGGTTTGGCGTGGTAAGCTATCGTGCTTTGACGTATAAATCTCCATCTGCCGGGCCATTTCTCCAAAACGGAGCGCCGCCTGAGCAATCAGGAACCGCCCGGTTTCAGCGGCGACCGGATGATTAAGAACCGCGGCCAGATGGATCATACAGAATCCCTGGGAATGGGCATAGCTCTCTTTCACTTCTTCTGCCGCCAATAAAGGCGTAACTTTATTGATATAAGCGCCTTCTTCATCACGTAAGAGTTCGCAGATGTGACAGGTCAGTGGTCCCTTGATCAGCTCTGCCACCTCCGTCAACGGTTTTTCTGAACGGGCATGTTCTGAAAGAACCGACGCCATTCGGTCCAGCAACTTGGGGTATGCCTTGGCAAGCCCCCGGCGGGAAGCCCATTGATCTAATTGCCAGGTATGGAGAGGACAAAAACCGCCTTCCGCTGCGTACTGTTCCTGAACTTCGTTCTTATCAACAAACCCGGCAATGAAACCGGCCAAATAATCATCCAAGGCCCGAACCAGATGATCACAGACGGGACAGCCCCGCGTTTGCAGATCACGGAGAAATTGCGTTTTATCATCCATTAGCTTCAATATTTGCGGCATCTTCGTTTTGTCTGTGGCGTCTTAATTCCCGTTCCACTGCCTCCCTGATACCCAGGGGATAGCCCTTGGTGACCGTCGCCAGCATGCGGAGATGACTGTCCATCCAGCCAAAATCATTCTTTTCTGAAGCTGACGAAAGGGCGGCAAGGGTCTCATCTATCCTCAAATATCCGAGTTCCAGAACCTCCGCCGGGGTTAGAGCGGCGCGCAGCAGAAAGAGTTCCCGCACCGACAGAAATGATTCCGTGAGGGCAATAAACTGGAAGGCCCTCTCCAGAAGGAAATACTGAATAAGGGAAAGCTTTTGCGAAGTCAGGGAGGCGATATTGTCAAGAACGACTACATGCTTTTTTTTGCTGTATGATGCCTTTACGGCGATTCTTGACCGGCGTTGTTTGAAGGTCAGGCTTTCCAGTTCATGCCTTTCCCGGCGCATCGCCAGGTCTTTTTGCAGTTTCCTGCACATCTCGCTTGGGGTCTGTGAAAAATCCAGAAATATGAAATGCCATTTGCTTGTATCCTTCATGGTATCCGAGCATAGCTTGACAAGATGACGAACCAGGGTTGTTTTACCAATGCCAAACTTACCCGTGATGATGATATGACGTCCCCGGCTGAGTTCCCGAATAAGCCAAGAAATCTGCCTTTCCCTTCCGGAAAAAAACATCTTCTCCTCCTTTCCACCCCAGAGTTTAAGAAAGCCACTTCCATGGGTTCAAATAGGAGTCATCATCTCGAATGAGCGATTATGGTGAACTCCATCACCAAATTTTCAGATATTCCAGGGATTCAACGGCGAAAAAGGTGTTTTCCAAGTTGGCGATGCCGCCGTAGGTGGTGCGTGAGAAACCTCCGGTCAGGTTTTGTGACATCATGACGACCTCCATGCATGTTTCTGGATAAACCGGTTTTCCTCCTGCAAAGCGCCGGGCCTGAAGACCCCAGTAGATGTGTTCGATATACCCCGGCATCGTGCGGGGAACATTTACAAAACCGAAAAGTGGGTTTTCACAACGGGAAACAAAGTCAGTAGCAAGCCTCTCTTCGGGAAAGTTGTTTAGCCATTGCAGGATGGCCAGAGCCTGTGCCGTTTCGATCAGGGTTCCGTAGTTCCTTCCGAAACCTCCGTCCGGGGCTTGCTGGTTCAAAACAAACGCCGCTATCTGCTTTTGGACCGAGGGGCGCAGCGCAATACCCAAAGAGACACACATATCGACAAGCAGATACATATGCTTGAAAATTGAGGCCTCTCCTGCCGGGACCAACTGCACGTCATATACGTGGAGTTGGTCCATCAGATAAGAAGAGGGGGCGTATGATGGCGCAGAGTTCAGCAATTGCAAGCCCTTTAACGCGAAATAGGCAATCTGGAAGTTTTCGAACCACCCATCGACTCGCTGAAAGGATTGGAGGTAACGGGCGGTATCCTCGTCTTGCACCCGCAGGCCAAGGCGGTGGAGAATTGCAAGGGCCCAGTAAGTGTCCGAGCTGTTGGGTTCCTCCAGCCGGTAGAAGCAGTAACCGCCCTCGCGACAGCGCCGGTCCCGGACATACCGGTGCACTCTTTTCTGCCAATTCATTCCCATCTTCACGACATATCACGCCAAGGGATTATGAAACACCACCGCCCGACCCAGTTCCGCCTCGATTTCGAGGAGGCGGTTGTATTTGGCGATCCTTTCGCTCCGGCAGAGGGAGCCTGTTTTGAGCTGTCCGCCGCCCATGGCCACGGCAAAATCGGCGATGAAGGTATCTTCCGTTTCTCCCGAACGGTGGGAAATCACATAACCCCAGCCGGCCTTGCGGCACAGCTCGATGGCGTTAATGGTCTCCGTCACGGTACCGATCTGGTTGAGCTTGATCAAGGCGGCGTTGGCTGTTTTCTCTTTGATCCCCTTGGCAATGAGCTTGGGATCGGTGACAAAGATATCGTCCCCGACAATCTGGATGCGGTTCCCGTCGCGAGCCGTCTGCTGCTGAAAACCATCCCAGTCGTTTTCATCCAGGCCGTCTTCGATAGAAACAATGGGGTATTTGTCGAGCCAGGCGTCATAAAAGGCGATCATTTCATCGGAGGTCTTTTCCCCTTGCCCCGATTTGGCAAGATGGTAGGCACCGTTTTCAAAAAAAGAGCTTGCTGCCGGGTCAAGGGCGAGGGCAATATCCTTGCCGGGTTTATAACCAGCTGCCTCGATAGCTTCCAGAATAACCTCGCAGGCCTCGTCGTTGCTCTTGAGATGCGGAGCAAAACCTCCTTCATCGCCGACGGCGGTGGCATATCCTTTCTTAGCGAGGATTTTTTTCAGGGTGTGGAACGTCTCCACTCCATAGCGGAGGGCATCCGAAAATGTTTCCGCCCCGATGGGCATGATCATGAATTCCTGAAGATCAACGGAGTTGTCGGTGTGCTTGCCGCCATTGATAATATTCATCATGGGCATGGGCAGCAGGCGGGCGCCAAGTCCGCCGAGATAGGCATAAAGGGAAAGATCAGCGGCTTGGGAAGCGGCCCGCGCCACGGCCATGGAGACACTCAGAATGGCGTTTGCCCCCAGTTTTCTCTTGTTGGGCGTTCCATCCAGTTTGATCATGAGGTCGTCGATTTCCGTTTGCTGCGTTGGGTCCATGTCGATCAAGATCGGAGCGATTATCTCGTTCACGTTGGCGACTGCCTTTAATACCCCTTTGCCGCCGTAACGTGACCTACCGCCATCCCGCAGCTCCACCGCCTCGTGTTCCCCTGTCGATGCCCCGGAAGGACAGGAAGCAGACGTCCTGATGCCGTTGTTTAAGCTGACGGACGTTTTAATGGTCGGATTCCCTCGGGAGTCGAGGATCTCCATAGCGTGAATCGATGCGATCTTGGCTTTCATGGTTTTATCTCCTTATTATTGTTCATGTTATTGTTAATAAATGTGATAGTGTATGGGAATGATAAATCTTTTGATCCCTGTAACCAATGCTTGTGGCAGGACATATATAAGAATATTTGCATGGGGGGCATAAAAAAACTCCTGCCGGGAAATCCGGTAGGAGTTATCAGCCTCGGAGGCGGTTAAATGGTGAACTCCATCACCATTTGGGCCGCTCATACCATGACTCTATAGGGGTGTCAAGGGAGTTGTTTTATCGATTCCTCTAATTCGCGCTTTGTCTCGCATCCCTGGATCAGTCCATGACATGGGAACAAAGGGCGACTCCATTCAAAAACCTTGACTAATGAAAAGGTGTTTGTTAATCAAAATCCCAAATTCCGGTGATGGAGTCCGCCGTAATTGCCCCTTAAGGCTGATGACTCCTGCAGCAGTGGGTTGAACGTTGATGCAGGGAATCAGGAAGGCGGTGGTTGCATCGCGGCGGAAGAAACGCCAGATACCTGCCGATAAAGCATCCTCATTCCGAAAATACGTCCCATCAAGCAGTTCTGAACAAGCCCTGTATCCGCGTCATGGCCCAGAAGGTGTTTGCACAATGACTTTCCATAGCATCCTATTTAAAAGCAGTGAAGACGGTATAAAAAAAGAAACCCTCGAAGCGCCCGTCTTTTTTGTTGATTTAAATCTTGATCAGATTATAGATGCGATCACAGCCGGCAGAAAGGAATATAATTTAAAACCGTTTTTTTATACTTCCTTGAATGACATCGATGCGATCCAGTATCGTCACGAGATATTTCAGGATCTTGAAAATAGTACTCTGCATGAGAACATGAAATCATTTGCGCAAAAAATGCACAAAATGCGCATAAATCTTTCCCTATTAGACAAGCTTTACTACAAATTCAATAAGGAAGGATGGTTTTTGGCCACGATTAAAATTTATTGCGACGCTGTCAACTGCCTGGTCCATGATTTAATCCGTGTAGATTTAAAATCACGCGGCCTTTTGGCCTTCCGCGAATATTTAACGGACTATGCTAATTCCAGACTATTTACATCGCTTCTGGCGGAAACGAAAAAACTTAAAGCCGATTTGTCCACTGTGAAATATTGCCTGCTCATAAAGGATAACAGCATCAAGGTTCGCAAATATGAATCTGAAATTGATTACAGCCCGGAAGTGGAGAATACATTTGAGAAATTCAAACAGGGGGCGGTGAAAGATTACAGGGTTGAATTTCCCACTGGGTCAGGCATGAATCATGTTGAAGGGAAAATACTTGATTTAGTAGCTAAATTGTATCCGGACATATTTTTAAATCTTGACAATTATTCCGCGAAAAACGCCAATTATCTGGATGAAGGGATAAGCGTTTTTGACCGGGAAATACAATTTTATATCGCCTATCTGGGGTATATTGAAGTACTCAAACATGGGGGATTGGAATTTTGTTATCCCCAAATGTCCATTCAAGGGAAGGAAGTTTATAATCATGAAGGATTTGATTTGGCCCTGGCCTATAAGCTCATTGCTGAAAAATCATCCGTTATCTGCAATGATTTTTACCTGAAAGATAAAGAGCGAATATTTGTAGTATCCGGCCCAAACCAGGGCGGTAAAACAACCTTCGCTCGCACCTTCGGCCAGTTGCATTATCTGGCGAGCATTGGCTGTCCCATCCCGGGCAGGGAAGCGCGACTCTTTTTATTCGACAGGCTCTTTACCCATTTTGAAAAGGAAGAAAACATCGGAAATCTCCGTGGCAAACTGCAGGATGACATGCTCAGAATTCACGATATTCTAAACCAGGCTACACCAAACAGTATTATTGTAATGAATGAAATATTCACGTCCACGACATTAAAAGACGCGGTTTTTTTAGGAAAAAAAGTAATGGAAAAAATACTGCAATTGGATTTGTTGTGCGTTTGCGTAACGTTCATCGATGAATGGGCTTCTTTGAGTGAGCAAACTGTAAGCATGGTCAGCACGGTGATTCCTGAAAATCCGGCAATGCGAACTTATAAAATTGTAAGAAGGCCTGCTGACGGACTTTCATATGCGATATCCATTGCCGAAAAGTACCGACTTACATACGATTGTTTAATGGAGCGCATAACATCATGAAGGCTTTTCTCCTGTATAAAGATCGTGATTTTGACCTTCAGCGGGAATTACCGCCGAATGAGCAAGCACTGACACAAGACCTGGAATTAAACACGCTGTTCAACGCCATGGCACTCGGTGACAAATTTTTATTTGAAGTTGCAAAGAAAGCTGTTTTGTCCGGCTTGAACGATCTGGACACAATACTATATCGTCAAAATATTCTTAAGGATTGCATGAATAATTTTTCCATTGTCAGGGATATCTATAATATCGCTGTAGAATCAATTGAAAGCAAGAAAGAGCATTGGTATAGCATTTTCAGCAAATATCCCTCCTCGATACTGTATAACTCAGTACAAATGTTGCAGATGTCTGTGAGCCTTCTTAAAAAAATAAAGAACATCGCCGATGAAAATGCCGATAAATTTGAATCAGAGGGCTTTACGGCGTTTTTTGCGATGCTAAACAAAGAACTTGATGATGAATTTTTCGTCAGTGTCCAAAATCATCTGAGGGAATTGAAGTTCCGCGACGGAGTTTTGATCAGCGCTGAATTGGGAAACGGTAATGAAGGCACCGATTACATACTTCGCAAACCACAAGGCAAAAATCGGAGTTGGATTAAGCGGATCTTTGCCACAAATCCAACCGTTTACACCTTCTATATCGCCGATCGTGATATTAGCGGCGCCAGAGCCCTGTCGGAATTAAAAGACACGGGTATCAACCTTGTGGCCAATGCTCTCGCCCAGTCGTCTGACCATATTGATAATTTTATTACCATGCTGCGTGCCGAATTGGCCTTCTATGTCGGTTGTTTGAATTTACATGGGCAGCTTGCCCAAATGGGGGAGCCAGTATCTTTTCCCCTGCCCGTGGCTTCGAGCGAACGCAGACATTCTTTTAACGGCTTATATGATGTCTGTCTGGTTTTAACCATGAAACAAAAAATTGTGGGCAACGATGTGAATGCCGACAATAAAGATCTCGTGATGATCACAGGCGCCAATCAGGGAGGCAAATCTACTTTTTTGCGGAGCATCGGTTTGGCCCAATTGATGATGCAATGCGGCATGTTTGTGTCGGCTGAGTCTTTTTGTGCCAATGCCTGCGAGGGCCTATTCACACACTACAAACGGGAAGAAGATGTCAACATGAAAAGCGGGAAACTTGATGAAGAACTCAGTAGGATGAGCGAAATCGTAGACAATATAACATCAAACGCGATGTTGCTGTTTAATGAATCATTTGCTGCGACAAATGAGAGAGAAGGCTCGGAGATTGCGGGGCAGATAATTTGCGCATTGTTGGAAAAAGGCATCAAGGTTTACTTCGTTACGCATCTATATGAATTTGCCCTTCGATTCTATGACAATAAAATGGGAAGCTCCCATTTCCCGCGGGCTGAGAGGCAAATCGACGGAGGACGAACTTTTAAATTAATCGAAGCCGAACCCTTGCAAACCAGCTATGGAGATGATTTGTATAAGACGATATTCGGAACACACAATTAAAATTAAACCATGATGTTAATCTTGACGTGAAACATGAGTTTATAGTATTGAATAACAAGTGGGATCGCATCCCGGCCGGGTGATGGAGTTCACCTGACAACCGCCCTATCGGCTGATAACTCCTGTCAAGAAAGACCATCCTGATGGGAGTCGGAAGAGCAGCAACTGGGATCTGAAGCTCTCTGCAGGAGGCTAACCTGGAGGAGCTTTTTAATGGAAGCCATGGCCCAGAATGTTCATTTGATCCAGACGGCGTCCGGGCAGATACTGGATGTCGTCCAACAGGTCTGTGATACCCTGCAGATCCTCTCTCTCAAACGTTCCACCGATGTCTGCCGCTCCTTGGTCCACAAGAATCCCCTCATCGATGTCGCCATCCTGGGGCAGTTCAAGGCGGGGAAGAGTTCCTTTCTCAACAGCCTGATCGGCAGGCGCCTCCTGCCCGTGGGGGTCATTCCCGTCACCACCGTCATTACCCGCATCCAGCACGGAGAAAAAGAGCGGGCGGTGGTCTCCCATTTCGACGGGTCAAAGGCGGAGATTTCCCTGGACGATCTTGTCGAATACACCTCGGAGGCCAAGAATCCCGGCAATCAGAAAGACGTCGCCGTCGTCGATATCGATCTCCCATCCCTGGAAGATTACGCCGGACTCCGTCTCGTCGATACCCCCGGCCTGGGCAGCGTCTTTAAGTATCACATGGAGACCTCGGAAAACTGGCTGCCCGAAGTGGGGGCGGCAATTCTGGCCATCAGCGCCGATCGTCCCCTTTCCGAGCACGACCTGGCCCTGATCCGGGACCTTCTCCAATACACGCCGCGCATCGTCCTGTTGCTGACCAAGGCGGACCTTCTGCAACCCGATCAGCAGCGAGAGGTTGTCCAATTCTTCGAGGACACCCTGAAGCGGGAACTGAAACAGGGATTCCCCATCTTCCTCTATTCGAACCGGGAGAACGTGGAGAAGTTCAGGCATCGGATGGAGATGGAACTCCTCTATAAACTGTCGGCGAACAGGGATGCGGAATTCGGACGGATTCTTCAGTATAAGGCTTTATCACTGGCGAAGAGCTGTCAGAGCTATTTAGAAATAGCCCTGAAGACCTCCCGGCAGGCCGATACGGACCGGGAGGTCCTGAAAGAACAGATCCTCGGAGAAAAGGGAAACTACACCCAGATCCAGGAAGATTTGATCGTTATGACCCGCACCCAGTCAATTCACACCCGCACCAATATTGAAAAGTATCTCGACCGCTTCAAACGACCGCTTCATGATAAGCTCGTAGATACCTTACAGCATGAAATGCCCCAATGGCGGGGGAACCTGTGGAAACTTACCCGCCGCTATGAGGAATGGCTGCGGGAGAATATGATCGTTGAGCTCGACGAGATTTCCGCAAAGGAACACAAACACTTCTTCGGCACCCTGATGAAGGCCCATGCCGGCCTGGACCGCTATCTGGAGTCCTTCCGCGCCCTCCTGGGGGCCAATATCGAAAGGGTCCTGGGCGTTAAAATGGCCCCGGCGGAGTGGAAGCTTGAAGTGACGCCCCCTGCCCGCCCGGACATCAGCATCGGGCAGGTTTTCCTTTTCCATTTTGATCTGTTGTGGTTTCTTATTCCCATGGCCATTTTCCGCGGCCATTTCGAGCGGCATTTTGTCAGTCAGCTTGCCAATCAGGTCTATGTCAACACCTCCCGTCTCGCCGCCCAGTGGGAAGAACGAATCAACAGGGCCATCGAAGAAATGCGGAAACAGGCGGCCAATTATATCCGTGATGAAATGACCACCATCGACGCCCTCCTCTCCCAGACTCCTGGGCGTACGGAAGATATCCAGCGGCTGATGGCTGATCTGGAGACAGCGGGCCGCCGTCTGACGGGCGGCTAAAAGAAAAACTTCTTCAGAACGCGGCAAGAGGCTTGACGGAAATCTGCTTGACATGGATAGTTATGTATAGGATATAAAAAGCATTCTTATGGTAATACATGAATTAGCCCTGAAAATATTCCGGCCATAAGGAGACCCTGTGACTCAAGAAACCTGTATCTTTTGTGACATTATCGCGGGCAAGGCCCCCGCCCATATCGTTTATGAGGATGAGCTGTCCATGTGCATCCTCGATATCCATCCCTATACCAAGGGTCACTGTCTCGTCATCTCGAAGCGCCACGTTCCCTGGTGGCATGAGCTGACGGACGAGGAGAACGCCAGTCTCTTCAATACGGCCAAGCTCATGGCCAACCGGATGATGAAGAAATTCAACCCCGATTTTGTATTTCTCTATGCCCGGGGCAGACGGATTCCCCACACCCACCTTTTTCTAATCCCCACTTACAACGGCGACGTTTTGGATCGCTTCTTCAACGCCCTGGAGAATTTTCAGGAATCACCCCAGGCCCTCGCCCTGCTCAAGGAGCCGGAACAGATGGCGGAAGCGGCGGAAATCCTCAACAAGGATTAAGTCAATGATATTGAACCGATGCCAGAGAAACAGTTCTTTTTCAAGTGACTGCCATCCCTGTAGAAAAGGTTGCCGGTTCGTATCAACAAATAATGTTTGCCAGAATGCGGCGGCTGGAGTATAGGGGACGAGCAAGGAGGGTCTCATGCACAGGCGAAGATTGTTTATCCTCTCGATTTTGATGATCTTTTTCTTTATACCCGGTATCTTGTCAGCGGAGGAACTAAAGGCCATCCAGTTGGTTAAGCCTCAGATGGACAGCGGCAGGCTCCTGATGCATGTCCTGAAAGACCGGAAGTCCTCACGGGAATTCAGCAATCGCAAATTACCCATCCGGGTCCTATCCAACCTGCTCTGGAGCGCCTGCGGCGTCAACCGTCCTGATTCGGGAAAGCTGACTGTTCCCTCGGCCATGAACTGGCAGGAAGTGGACGTCTATGTGGCAACCGAAAAGGGTTTATATCTGTACGACGCCCAGAAACACCGTTTAGATCCCGTTCTCGCCCAGGACATCCGCACCCTGACCGGTTCCCAGTCCTATGTTAAAGATGCCCCCATCAATCTCATCTACGTCGCCGATTACAAACAGATGGGAACCGCCAGCAATGATGTAAAAGACCTCTATTCCGCTATCGATACAGGCTTTATCGGCCAGAATGTTTACCTTTATTGCGCTTCCGAAGGCTTGGCGACCGT
>JAPLJZ010000266.1 GCA_026388335.1 Deltaproteobacteria bacterium | reverse complement strand
TTGCCTTCAAGGAGACCATGAACCGCCTCGGCATCGACATGCCGAAGAGCGAACCTGCCTACACCGTCGAAGAAGCGGAAAAGATTGCCGCCGGGTTGGGTTACCCCGTTGTCGTCCGCCCTGCCTACACCATGGGGGGCACCGGCGGCGGCCTCGTCTATAACCTCGAAGAACTCAGGACCATAGCCGGCCGGGGCATCGCGGCAAGTATGGTCGGACAGATCCTGATTGAAGAATCCGTCCTGGGCTGGGAAGAGCTGGAATTGGAGGTCGTCCGGGACGCCAAGAACCAGATGATCACCGTCTGTTTCATCGAAAACGTGGACGCCATGGGGGTGCACACCGGCGATTCCTATTGTACCGCCCCGATGCTGACGATCAGCCCGGAACTCCAGGCCAAACTTCAGAAGCATTCTTACGACATCGTTGAAGGCCACCGGTTTCCCCATCGCCTTTATCTCCTCCCTCCTGGCCGCCGGCATAACCCTGGATGAGATCCCCTACTGGCGGGAAGGAACTCTGGACAAATACACCCCCTCGGGGGATTATGTCGTTGTCAAGTTTGCCCGCTGGGATTTTGAAAAATTCCCCGGGGCCATAGATAAGCTCGGCACCCAGATGCGGGCTGTCGGCGAGGTGATGAGCATCGGCAAGAACTATAAGGAGGCCTTCCTGAAGTCCATCCGGTCTCTGGAGAAGAGCCGTTACGGACTCGGTTTTGCGAAGGACTTCCATGAAAAGACCCTTGATGAGCTGTACGAACTTATTGCGGAACCATCGAGTGAACGTCAATACATCATGTATGAGGCCCTGCGCAAGGGGGCGGATATTGAAACCCTCTTCCGGCGGACCCATATCAAGCACTGGTTCATCCGGCAGATGAAGGAACTGGTGGACCTGGAAGAGGAAATCCTGAAATACAAAGGGAAGGCCCTGCCCGATGACCTGTTGCTCCGGGCAAAAAAGGACGGTTTTGCCGACCGCTATCTGGCCCAGATCCTGGGCATCCCGGAAGGAGATATCCGCAGGAAACGCATCACTCTGGGGATGGTTGAATGCTGGGACGCCGTACCGGTAAGTGGCGTTGAAGATGCCGCCTATTATTATTCGACCTACAACGCCCCGGACCGTGTAGGTGTTTCCAAGAACAAAAAGATCATGGTCCTGGGCGGCGGACCCAACCGTATCGGCCAAGGCATCGAATTCGATTACTGCTGCGTCCATGCCGCCTTTACTCTTCGTGATGAGGGCTACGAATCCATCATGGTCAACTGCAACCCCGAGACCGTTTCCACGGACTATGACACCTCCGACAAACTCTATTTTGAGCCCCTGACCGTTGAGGATGTCCTTTCCATATACGAGAAGGAAAAGCCCGAAGGCGTCATCGTCCAGTTCGGCGGCCAGACGCCTCTGAACATCGCCCAGGAACTTGCCCGCGCGGGGGTAAAGATCGTCGGCACTTCGCCGGAAACCATCGACCTGGCCGAGGACCGGGACCGGTTCCGCGAAATGATGAAGAAGCTTGGGATCCCCATGCCGGAGTCGGGTATGGCCGGCAACCTTACCGAGGCCCTCGCCGTGGCCGCACGGATCGGTTATCCCCTTATGCTCAGGCCATCCTATGTCCTCGGCGGTCGGGGGATGGAAGTGGTCCATGACGAGGAAATGTTGAGACGTTACGTTGCGAAAGCAGTCGGGGTGACGCCGGAGAGGCCTATTCTTATCGACAAGTTCCTGGAAAACGCCATCGAAGTCGAGGCCGACGCCATTTCCGACGGGGTTGACGCCTTTGTCCCGGCGATCATGGAACATATCGAACTGGCTGGTATCCATTCCGGGGACTCGGCCTGTGTAATCCCGCCGATCAGCATCTCCGCCCGTCACATGGACACCATCAACGACTATACCAGCCGGATCGCCGTGGAATTCGGCGTTATCGGGCTAATGAACATCCAGTACGCCATCGCCAACGACGTGGTTTATATCCTCGAGGCCAATCCCCGGGCATCGCGTACGGTGCCCCTGGTATCCAAGGTCTGCAACATCTCCATGGCCCGCATCGCCACCCAGGTCATCCTGGGCAAAAAATTGGCTGATTTCAAGTTCAAACCGCGCGTGTTTCCCCATTTCGGCGTCAAAGAGGCGGTCTTCCCCTTCAACATGTTCCAGGAAGTCGATCCCCTCCTGGGACCGGAAATGCGCTCCACCGGCGAGGTGCTGGGGCTGGCCGATTCCTTCGGTCTGGCTTTCTACAAGGCGGAAGAAGCGGCGCAACAGGTTCTTCCCGGGGAGGGAACGGTACTGTTGACCGTTAATGACTGGGACAAAGGCGGCGTCCTTGAAGTCGCCCGGTGCTTCCATCAGTTGGGATTCCGGATCATGACGACGGCAGGAACCCACCGGTTCCTCGCGGATGCAGGCATCCCCTCGGAAACCCTGCTCAAGATGCACGAGGGAAGACCAAATATCGTCGATGCCGTCAAAAACGGCGGCATTCACCTGATCATCAATACTCCCAGCGGCAAACTTAGCCAGCACGACGATTCCTACATCCGCAAAGCGGCGATCCAATATAAGATCCCCTATATCACCACCATTGCCGCCGCAGTGGCAGCCGTCAAGGGCATTACCGCCTTCCGTAAAGGGCATGGCCGGGCCAAGTCCCTACAGAGTTATCATGCCGACATACGGTGAGAAGGCAACAGGCAACCATAACCCTGAAACGTAAAATAATGACGCCTTCACAAAAAGTCCGGAAATTCCCTCCTCCTTTGACGGGGGAGGGTTAGGGTGGGGGTGAATAATGAAACAATTCTATATTTTATTCCCCCTCCCCTTAACCCCCTCCCGCAATTTGAAGTATTTTCATGTTCTCTGAATTCTCGTCCGTAATCGGGGGGATGGTCTGATTTTATAAAAAAGAGAAGTCACTGAATGGGAAGAGATTGAAGATAGGTAGTCAGATTGACCTCACCATTGGTGAGCTTAAGCTTTTGCCTGATGCGCTCTCTCTGATGGTTGATCGTGGCCGTACAGACACCCCGGAGCTGGGCGATTTCTTTCGTCCGTAAACCGTTGCGGATCATATTGCAGATACCGATTTCCGTCGGCGTCAAGGCGTGATGATGGTTCTGAGACAGTTGGCGGATAAAGGGCGACGTAATCTCTTCGAGATTGGTCCTTAACATGTCCACATAGGACCGCTTCGGTTTCGGCAGTTCCAGGGCTAAGGCCTGTAGTATGGGCATGACGATCTTTTCCACATTCGACTGCATATCTTTATATATTCGCTGTTTATCCTCTTCTATCTTAGTAAGAACGGTCCGCAGCGCGGCGTTTGTCTCCTGCAGCGCGGCCCGCTCCAGGTTCAACTGCCTGTTCATTTCCTGAAGATTCCGCTCCGCAAACATTCGGACGGCAATGGCTGCTATCCTTCTGGCTATTTCGTCGAGCATTACCCTTTCCTCCCTGAGAAAGGGCCCTTCATCGGCCGGTGGTCTCTCTTTGATGTAAAAAATGGCCACCTCTCCCAGAGGATCGTTGTAAACCAGGATGGGCGATGACTGTCTCCACTTCGTTATTTTAAAATTTTTCCCTTTATAGGTCTTGCCGTCAAAGACAATGCGCGCACAGGTGACCTCGGGGTATTGCCAGGACAGGGGCAGGAAGTCGACAAGACAGGTCAGTAGTTCATCCAGGGAATCGTAATGCCGCTCCGCCAACTGGGCAATACCGTAAAGACAGTTTAATTCCTTGATGCGTTCCCGAAGGGCAATTACTATCTGTTCCGGCGCCATCTCATCATTATGGGGAATCCTCCAGAGAAGGGAGAGGGCATCTTTCATACCGGAAGCCGTCGGTATATCTTTAAGATCCATATCTTTTCGCGTCCACACCATACGTTGCCTGCCTTTCAGTGCCTATAGCTTATAGGCAGTATGTAGGTATAAAATTACAATTAAGATGCCCATCATTGATAGGCATTAAGGGGGCATTCTTTCCGTATTTACGGCCTCCTGGTTACCAGTTACTTTCCCGGCTGTCAAGGCAAAACAGGTGAATGATATTTTACAAAGGAGGGTAAAGATGAGCAGCGCTAATCTTGAAACCATCCTGGAGGGGCGGCGAAGTCAGCCGCATCAGCTTATCGAAGTCCTGCAGGATGTTCAGGATGTCTACGGGTACATTCCCAAAGATGTCATGGGTATGGTGGCCAAAGAACTCGGCGTGCCCCTCATGGAGGTGTTCCGGGTGGCAAAGTTTTACAAGGCGTTTACACTTAAACCACGCGGAAAGAACGTGATTACAATTTGCACAGGGACGGCATGTCATGTGCGGGGCTCACAACTCCTTATCGACCAGGTCCAGGGTCAGTTACGACTCAAGCCGGGCGATACAACCAATGACGGCCTCTTTACAGTGGAATGCGTCAACTGCGTCGGCGCCTGCGCCCTCGGACCGGTGGTGGTGCAGAATGGATCATATAGCAACCACATGACGCCCGGCAAACTCCGCAAGGCCATCGATAAAGTAAAAGGGAAGCAGAAGGAGGAAATTCCTCATGCCTAAGATAAAGCACGCAGGCGACCTCGAAACCCTGCAACAGAAGATTCAGAAAGCGCATAAGAAATTCCCTAAGACCATTACCATCTGCGGCGGCACGGGATGCCAGGCCTCAAAAGCCGGGGCAGTGATCGAAATGATCAGAGAGGTCATCCTCAAGCAGGGTTTTGGAAAGGATGTCTATATACGTTCAACGGGCTGCCACGGTTTTTGCGAACAGGGCCCCATTATGGTATTTGAGCCTGGAAATATCCTCTACTGTCACGTAGCAACTGAAGATATTCAAGAAATCGTCGACAAGACCATCCGCCATGGGGAAGTGATTGAACGACTGCTATACACAGACCCCGTCTCCGGCAAAAAAAACATGAGAGAGAAGGATATACCCTTTTATCTTGCTCAGGATCGCCAGCTTCTCAACTATAACCGCCTTGTGGATCCCTGCAACATTGATGATTATATCGCCATTGGCGGCTACATGGCCTTGGCCAAGACCCTTGGCAGTATAACACCGGATGCCGTCATCGATGAGATCAATGCCTCCGGGCTCCGGGGAAGGGGGGGCGGTGGTTTTCCCACGGGACAAAAGTGGACGGAATGCCGGGAAGAACCCATTGATGAGAAATATGTAATATGCAACGCTGATGAAGGTGATCCCGGGGCCTATATGGACCGTTGCCTTCTGGAAGGAAATCCCCATCTCGTCATCGAAGGGCTCTTAATCGGCGCTTGGGCTGTTGGCGCACGGCGGGGCTACATATACGTGCGCAAGGAATACCCCTTAGCCGTCAAACATGCAAAATTCGCCATTGAGCAGGCCAGGAAATACGGCCTGCTTGGTGAAAATATTTTCGGATCGGATTTCTCCTTTGATCTTGAGGTCGCCCGGGGCGGCGGCGCATTTGTCTGCGGTGAATCCACGGCTCTCATGGCATCTGTGGAGGGCAAGGTCGGCGAGCCCCGTCCCAAGGATATCCATACGGTAAAGGAAGGATTGTGGGACAAGCCCACGGTCTTGAACAATGTGGAAACATGGGCCAATGTGCCCTCCATCATGTCGAAAGGGGCCTCCTGGTTCGCCGCCAAGGGCACCCAGGGCAGCAAGGGAACAAAGATCTTTGCCCTTACCGGTCAGGTTAAGAACACGGGCCTGGTGGAAGTGGCGATGGGCACGACATTAAATAATATCGTCTTTGACATCGGCGGGGGATCGAAAAATGGAAAGTCTATCAAGGCCGTCCAGACCGGCGGTCCTTCCGGCGGTTGCCTGCCGACGAGTCATTTCCAACTGCCCGTTGACTTTGACACCCTCAGCGCCGCCGGTTCGATGATGGGTTCAGGTGGCATGGTCGTCATGGATGCGGGCACCTGCATGGTGGATGTGGCCAAGTATTTTCTGAATTTTCTCCAGGACGAATCCTGCGGTAAGTGCGTCCCGTGTCGCCTCGGCGTAGAGCGGATGCTTGAAATAATTACCGACATTACCGAAGGCCGTGGAACGGCGGATCAGATCAGTCTGCTGGAAGACTTGGCGGAAACGGTCAGTGAGACGTCCCTGTGCGGTCTGGGCAAGA
>JAPLJZ010000151.1 GCA_026388335.1 Deltaproteobacteria bacterium | reverse complement strand
TGTCTGTCTACGATAGGTCGCAAAGGCCGGACACATACGCTGGTGATGGAGGGGACGGGAGGAATCCAAAGATGAATAAACCATTGCATCTATGCATTGTTATGATTGGCTTGGTGATGTTTTTCGGCTGTACCGTTGGGCGGGATTATAAACGACCAACGGTAAATGTTCCCGTGGCATTTAAGGAGCTCAAGGGTTGGAAGGAAGCGCAACCCCGTGACCACGAGATAACAATCCAGTGGTGGAAGGTTTTCAACGATCCCCTGCTGAACTCCCTCGAGGAACAGGTCAGCATATCAAACCAGTCGCTGGTGCAGGCAGAGGCCCAGTATCGCCAGGCACTGGCACTGGTGCAGGGCGCGCGGGCAAACTATTTCCCCCAAATTACCGCTTCCGCAGCTGTTACGCGGGCCCAGTCATCAGGAAGCAGTAATAGTAATACGGGAACAACTACGGCGAATCAACATTTAGTTTCCCTTAGTGCCGGCTGGGAGATTGATATATGGGGAAGCGTACGACGACAGGTCGAATCAAACACAGCGAATGCCCAGGCGAGTGCTGCGGATTTGCAAGCATTGCGACTGTCTTTGCAGGCGGAACTCGCACAGGATTATTTCCTTTTGTGTACACTGGATGCACAGAAGAAAATTCTCGACGACACGGTTGCTGCGTATCAGAAGGCGCTTGAGCTTACTAAAAACCGCTATAAGGCCGGTGTGGCCGCCAAGGCCGAAGTAGCTCAGGCCCTGACACAGCTTAAGTCCACTCAGGCGCAGGCCATTGACATCGGGGTACAGCGCGCGCAACTTGAGCATGCAATAGCCTTGCTAATTGGAAAGGCTCCGGCTGACTTTTCCATTTCCACAACATCAATCACTGCAAAGATGCCGCAAATTCCGATTGCTATTCCGTCCGCTCTTCTTGAACGTCGCCCTGACATCGCTTCCGCAGAGCGTAGCATTGCCGCGGCAAACGCACAGATTGGTGTGGCAAAGAGTGCATATTTTCCTTCTTTATCGCTTTCTGCCTCAACGGGTTATCAAAGTGCGGGTTTGGTGGATCTGTTTGCCGCACCGGGCTTTTTTTGGGCTTTAGGACCTGCAGCGCTGGGCCAGACGCTATTCGATGGTGGTGCCCGCAAAGCTCAGTCGGAACAGGCAATTGCCGCCTACGAAGGTAGCGTTGCTGCCTATCGGCAGACCGTGCTTGCGAGTTTCCAGCAGGTGGAAGATAACCTTTCGACACTGCGTATCCTCGATGATGAGGCGCGGGTTCAAGACGAAGCATTGATCTCCGCAAGGGAATCGGTCGCTCTGACCACTAATCAGTACAAAGCTGGAACCGTCAGTTACCTCAATGTTATTATAACACAATACGTGGCACTCACAAACGAAAGAGCGGCGCTGGGAATCCGTGGGCAGAGGCTCACTGCTGCCGTCTTGCTGATCAATGCCTTGGGTGGCGGATGGAATGCATCGGAATTACCCACCCCGGATCGGCTTGTTGGCAAACCGGCTATGCAGGACGGAGATAAATAGCTCCCTGCCCCATTGTGTTAGGTTGAAAAGTACGAACGATTATTATATGAAAAGGGACTCGCAGCATAAAATATTTGGTGTCCACTATTGACAACCGACCTCAAGGCAGCAAAAGACCGAGAACATAACATTCTCCTTGTCGATGATGCGGAAGAAATTCGCCTGCTGATTACCCATCAGTTGCGAAAGGCCGGTTATGCTAAGGTAATAGAGGCGGCATCGGCAGCCGAGGCCTTTTCCATCCTCGGCCTGGACAGGGATGGCAATTCCGATTCTAAATCAAAGATGATATCAAGGCGGCGAGGAAGAGGCGACGCAGGCGTATTGTTCATACGTCGAGGAGCCGATGACGATGCCAACGAAGATAGCGCATTGATTTTGAATTGGAATAAGACGGTTGCCGGCATCGATCTTATCATCATGGATATCGTTATGCCGGAGATCGATGGAATTGAGGCATGTCGTCGCATCAAGAAAGATGATCGTTTTGAGGATGTCCCCATTATCATGATCACGGCCTTGGCGGACAAGGGAATCCTGCAGTCGGCTTTCGATGCCGGGGCTATGGATTATATAGCCAAACCGGTGGACAAGCTGGAACTTATTGCCAGGGTACGGTCATCCTTGCGCCTCAAGGATGAAATGGAAAATCGCCGGGAAAGAGAAAGAGAATTGATCGTCATGTCCCGGAAGCTCGCTGCGGCAAACCAGGTCCTGCAACGGTTGAGCATGCTGGATGGACTTACGGGCATTCCCAATCGCCGACGATTTGACGAAGTCCTCGCCTATGAATGGAAACAGGCGATGCGCAGTAAGCAACCCCTCTCCCTGGTCATGATAGATATTGATCATTTCAAGGCCTTCAATGATCATTACGGGCATTTGACGGGGGATGACTGTCTGAAACAGGTAGCCCTGGCCATGAGCAGCATCCTGAAAAGACCCACGGATATTTTGGCAAGATACGGCGGCGAAGAATTTGTCGCGATTCTTCCCTTTACCGCAAGCGACGGCGCCACGGCTATCGCGACGGCCATGAGAACCTGTGTTGAGGACCTGGCCGTTCCCCATGATTACTCATCTGCCGCCTCCCGGGTAACTATCAGTATGGGGATAGCCACGTTGGTTCCCCGGAGGGGCATGACGGCGGCGATGTTGATTTCCGCTGCCGACCAGGCCCTCTACGAGGCAAAAGCAGGAGGTCGGAATCGGATCGTAGTGAACCGGTTTAGCCCTTCCTGATTCCCAGGATGGTCCGGGCTTCCCGGGGAGTCGCCGGTGAGCGGTTCAGGGAGGCGGCTGCCCGGACGGCCCACGCTACCTGCTCATAACTTCCCTTGGCCAGATCTCCATTTGGCATGCGGGTATTATCCTCCATCCCCACCCGCATATGACCCCCTAAAAGGCAGGATAGGACATTGGCGGGGAACTGCTCCGGGCCGACGGCGCAGGTCGTGAAGTTGGCTTTTGAGGGCAGGGCGTTTTTCATGGCTATCATGACGTCGGGGCGGAATTTCTGACCCCCGGCCACACCCCACACGAAATTGAAATTCATGGGTTCGGAAAAGAAGCCCTGCCGACCGATGAGGAGGGTATTGTCCAGACCGCCGATATCGTAGCATTCGAGTTCCGGTTTGATCCGATTTTCTTCCATGGCCTTGCCGAAATCCTGAAGCATGGTGAAGGTGTTCTCAAAGACATAATCAAAAAATATCTGCCCGGAATTACGGTCGATGATGCTGAAGTTCATGGTATTGGTATTCAGGGAGGCCATTTCCGGCTTGACGGCGACGATCTGGGCCAGACGCTGCTCGGCGGTCTTGAAGGCCCCCACCGCCGAAGACAGGCAGATGATAAGGTCCGGACAACGTTCTTTGATGGCATCATAAACGGCCTGGACTCGGTCGATCTCATGACTGGAGTCGCCGTCGTCGGTCCGGGCATGGACATGAACTATGGCCGCCCCGGCCTGGAAGCATTTTTCGGCTTCAACCGCGAATTCCTCGATGGTATAGGGTACAGAAGGGTTGTTTTGTTTAAAGGTTGCCGCACCGGTAAGGGCGGCGCAGATGATGACAGGATTTGACATGAGCATGACCTCCTTGAAGTAATCGGATTAGCTGCTAGCCTTCTTTATTATGTATAGAGATACAACAACGGCAGTCACCGCAACCACACCAAAGAGAGTAAAGAATTGTTCCACATATGTTAGACCCTCATACCAGCTCATCACCTGATAGTAATACGTCAGGTACTGGTTCTGCAAACTGTCGATCATGGCTACCTCCCGGCAAGCTATCTGAGTCAGTATTTTTCAGACCTGTACTAATTTCATAAGGTTTAATCTGCGGCGATATGTCCCTGTTCTTATGGGTAGCTTTCGCTTAGGGTCGCCATTTTATCAGGAATATGCAGGGAATTCTACAAATATTCTTGCTTTGCCCCCGTTTTGTGATAGTAGACACGGAACGACACCCTTTTGTGAGGAATGGAACGATGCCCCGAAACAATGAAAAGACATATTGCCTCAATCACCCGGATTTGGAAATGGTTGTTTTAAATGAAAAAAACATTGATACCTTTCATGCCATCCGCCTGGCTACCTTGGAATACGGGAAACGTGTAAAGATGGAGAATAAATCCACAGGCTTCGATGTGTATGCCTGCCCGGAATGTGGCTACAGCGAATTCTATCTGACCCCATCCGAATTGAAAATAGTCCGCAAAGCCCCCTGAGAGATTGCGATTGTGCTGAAATAAAAAAAGTTAATCAGATCTGTAGGTCCGGTTGGCCGCGCAAAAAGGAAAGGGCCGCCCTCCGGAGGATAGACGAACTTTCCGGAGAAATTGTTGATCTTCCCCTTCAGGACGTGAAACTCTCCTCCGGGATTTCGATCATCGACAGGTCCTCACTTTTTATCGCCTTCACGGCCCCTTCGACTTCGGGCAGGACATGTTTGATGAAGAATCTCGCCGCGGATATTTTGCCGATGTAAAAGGCCCTGTCGGCGCTGTTTGCTTCCGTCATTGCCGAGAGTTCAAGGAGCTTTTTCTGCGCGACTCCTGCTTCCCAGAGGAGTAACCACCCCATGACCACCTTACCCATCATCATCAGGAACGGATAGGCGTTACCCACGGGGATCAGGTACTTTCCGGACCTGGCACAGGTTGCGAAATACATGGCCGTCTCCGCAAGGGTGTTTACCGCCTGCTGGATGTCCGCCGTCAGATCCTTGATCTCCGGACTCTCTTTGTATGTCGTCATGGTCCTGGTCATTTCCCCGAGGAGATTCATGAAATACATGCCCTTTTTGAGGCCGAGTTTCCGGCCCACCAGGTCCAGCGCCTGTATCCCATTGGTTCCTTCCCAGATGGATGCGATCTTGATGTCCCGCATGAACTGTTCCACTGGGTACTCGGAGCAGTAACCATAACCCCCGTGCACCTGGATGGCCGTTTCCGTGATCCGGAAGGCCGTGTCGGAGCAATAGGCCTTGCAGATGGGGGTCAGGATCTCAATGACCCCCTGCCAGGTTTCCCGAGCCGCCTCGTCCTTTTCGCTGCGGGCCCGGTCCGCGCAATAGGCGGTATAATAGACCAGGGCCCGGATACCCTCCACATGGGCTTTCATCCACAAGAGCATGCGCCGCACATCGGGATGCCTGATGATGGCCGTCCGGGGGGCCTCCGGATTTTTCATGTTTTCCAGGTCCGATCCCTGGAGACGATCCTTTGCATATTGCAGGGCATGGAGGTAGGCAATAGAGCCGATGCCCAGGGACTGAGCACCCACACCGATCCGGGCTTCGTTCATCAACTGGAACATGATTTTCATGCCCTGACGCTCCTCACCGAGGAGCTCGGCGTAGCAGTCGTCATTATCGCCGAAGTTCATCACACAGGTAGCGCTCCCATGGAAGCCCATTTTTTCCTCGATAGAACTGACGATATAATCGTTCCTCCGGCCCAGGGACCCATCGTCGCCTATCAGATATTTCGGGACCAGGAAGATGGAAATGCCCCCCGTTCCAGGAGGATCTCCTTCGATGCGCGCCAGTACGGGGTGAATGATATTCTCCGCCAGGTCATGGTCGCCGCCGGTTATAAACTGCTTTGTCCCCTTGATGCGGAAGGTTCCGTCGGACTGACGTAGCGCCCTGGTCTTGATGTTTCCCACGTCGCTCCCGGCGTTGGCTTCTGTCAGGCACATGGTCCCACACCAGATCCCGGCATACATCTTGCCCATGTATTTTCGTTTTTGAAGCTCCGTACCATAAACAGCGATCAGATGTGCCGCCCCTTCCGTAAGGTAGGGGTAGGAGAGGAAGGGGTCATTATGGACAAACCACTCTTTGGCGGCGATATCGATGACCAGGGGTAAGCCCTGGCCTCCCACTTGGGGTGAGGCGGTCATGCCGATCCAGCCCCCGTCGCGGTAGAGTTGATAGCAGCGGTGGAAACATTCCGGAACATAAACCCGGCCATTTTCCAGCCGGCAACCGGCGCGGTCTCCTTCCGCAAGGGCGGGGAAAAGGACCTCTGCCGCTAGCTTACCCGCTTCCGATAGCACCATATCAAAGACATCCCGGGAGAAGCCTCCATATCTCTCTGTGCTAAAAAGATTGTCGATCCCAAGCATTTCATAGAGCACAAATTTCTGATCCCGCTCGTCAACGATCATGCTGGCCATCTTTCCCTACCTCCTTTGTTTTCCTTCCGGTTTTAATCTCTCATGGTAAATTGCCCGAATATGCAAACCCTTAACCGGACATCACTAATGTCGCATATAAAAAATTTAACAAAAACAACATTCCAGTACAGATGCGTCGGCAAAAAGTCAAGTCTGCCGACGTTATTTTCACGCCAAAAAATATTGGGGGAACTTTGGGGGAAACTTTAAATTGGCGTTGCCCATAGTTTTCATACCTCAAATCGCCAATGCCCCTCGCCTTTGCACGCAGCTGCTTGTGGGCCTCGGAGGCCAGCCAGTATTTCACTCTTGTATTGCCGGTTTAAAAATATTCATATACGAAGAGCATAGGTCAACTAAAGTAAACATATTCAAACTTCTCCTTGACAATAGTTTAGAAATATGGCTTTTTGACGTCCATGGGTACTGAAAATAAGACAAAAATAAACCGC
>JAPLJZ010000068.1 GCA_026388335.1 Deltaproteobacteria bacterium | reverse complement strand
GAGGTCCAGAAAGTCAATGATTCCTTCCACGATTTCCCGGTTTTCGATCTCTTCCCGGGCGGCACGGGATCGCCTTCCCCAGAGGGCCGCTCCGGCAAAGATGCCTGTTTTCATATGGATGTGCCTGCCGAGCATCAGATTATCCATGACCGTGGCGTTAGCAAACAACTCAATGTTCTGAAAGGTGCGGGCAACGCCCTTCCGGGCGATCCGGTCGGGCGTTTTGCCCACGATGTTTTCACCTTCCAGAATTATCCGGCCGCCGTCCGGTTTATAGATACCGGAAATCAGGTTAAAAATCGTCGTTTTCCCCGATCCGTTCGGGCCGATAATGGAAAAGATGCTGTTTGCCTCGACCTGGAAGCTGACGCTGCTGACCGCCTTGACGCCGCCAAAACTGATGCTCAGGTTTTCAACCCGGAAATGGTCCATTTTTTTATGATCGACCTTATTATTTTTTCTTCTTCCACGTAGCCAGATCGTTGGCGCTCCACCCCTGCAAGACGGTAGTACTGCCGCCGGGACCGCATTTCCAGATCATGATGGAATCCGTTCCCTGGTGCTGCGCTGACGTCCAGGTAATTTTCGGACCGCTCCCCTGGAAGCTTTTCGTTGAATTCAGGGCCTTGAGACAGCCCTCGGTGCTCAAATTTTTACCCGTTCGCTTCAAGGCATCTATCAAGGGTTCCGTGAACATCATCCCGGCCAGGAAAAAGAGTCCGGGACGCTCTTCCGGGGCAAACTTCTTGATCGCATTGCGGTATTTTGCGATCAGCGGGTGGTCGGAATCGGGAGGCGAGGTGAAGGCGCCCGTAATAACCCCTTCCCACAACCCGCCGGAAATCTTGTGCATGAGGGCGAAATCGGAAAGCGTATCCGAGGCGACCCACTGCGGTTTGTAACCGATCGTCGCGGCGGTCTTGAGGGCAATGACCGCGGTGGTCGGGTTGACCCACATCATAACTGTTTTCACGCCCGTATTCTTGAATTTCAGGATCTGCGAAGACAGATCCTTCTCGCCGGCTTCCACCGGGATTTCCGCCGCCGGTTTCAGCTTGTATTTCGTCAGGCGCTGCCTGACGCCATCGAGGCCGTTCTTTCCGTAAGGATCATTCTGGTAGAGGACGCCGATCTCCTTGATCTTGAGCTTTTCCACGACATATTTCGTCAGGACGGATGCCTCATCTTCGTAGAGCGGCATGATGGTAAAGATGTAAGGATTGACGGGGAAGACATATTCCTTGATCGACGTGGCCGGCCCCACCCAGATGACCTTATTCTGGGCCAGATAATCCTTCACCGCCAGGCCGCTGGCCCCGGAGGTGCCGCAGACAAAGGCAAAAATTCCGTACTTTTCTACGAGTTCCTTGACGACGACCTTTGTCTGGGCGGGGTTATACTGATCATCCCTGACGAAATGCTTGATTTTACGGCCATATATGCCTCCCTCTGCATTGACGATGCTCGCCAGGACACCGGGTCCCCGGGCTACGGTTCCCCAGGGAGCTGCCGGTCCGGTCTGGGGTCCCCAGGCCGCAATCCTGATTTCTTTATCATCATAACCGGGAGCCGCAGAAACGGGCAGTGCGGAAATGAACAACAACGCGATCACAAAAAAACCGATGAACCACCTCTTCTTCTCCACCATGTCACCCTCCTTTTTTTGCAGTATTCGAAAAAAGTTAGAAAACCCGATTTAACCTCATCCCCACCCTGGACCTTGAAGGGGAGGGAACAATTACGCTGTCGTTATTTCTACCCTTTGTACCATTTGCCGCCCTCCTTGATGAAAACGAAATCAAAGTTTACCTCCGAGGTCTGGCTGGTATCGATATAGGTAATGGTCATATCTACTTCCACCTGGGCAAACTTTTCTACCCTGGGGAAGGCCTTTTTGTCATCATTGGCGCGGATGTTGGAAATTCTCAATATTTTATACCCGCTTATACGCACCGGCGAGGCTTCTGCTTCCGCAACATAGGCGTCATAGTCATGGGTGGCGCAATAGATTGACGAAGGAGCCAGATAGCTATAGACTGTCTTCAAATCTCTCCTGATTTCCGCATCCAAATATTTCTTTGCTGCCTCACGAATCCCTGCTTCTTCCAGCGATGAGGTAATGATACAATCCGTCGACTCTGCCGCCCCATATCCCGGCGCGATTACGCACAGAAGAGCAAGGACTCTGATCAGGCAGATAAAAGCGGCCGGGCGCCACCCCATAGTAAATTTCAGTCCCTTTGCTTTCACCTGAAAATGCACCTCACTCCCTCCCCTTCAAAGGGAGGGTTAGGGTGGGGATGGGTTTGCAAAGCCATTTTCATCCCCGTTTGTGATGGTTGCCTGTCATGAGAGTTTCATATTACCGTAAAAGTTAAACCTTCTTTACATAGTGCCGGCCGAACAGTCCACTGGGCCGGATACAAAGCACAATAATAATCATTACGAAGGCAACGATGGGTTTCCATTCCGGCCAAAAATAACCAAACAGGTTTTCAACCAGGCCAAGAATGCCGCCACCGATCACGACGCCCGGGATACTCATCAGGCCGCCCAGGACGGCGGCGGCAAAGGCCCTGAGGAAGGGGTCCATCATAAAGGCCGGATCCAGGGTGGAACGGGCCGCGAAAAACATGGCCGCGATCGCCCCGATGAACGAGCTTAATCCCCAGGAAAAGGAAAAGACCCGTTCGACACGGATGCCCATGATCTTGGCGGCTTGCTGGTTTTGCTGGGTGGCGCGCATGGCCACACCAAGCTTCGTGTAACGGAAAAACAGATAAAGGAAGACCATAAGACATGCTGTCGTCACAAAGACGGCGATTGCCCAGTCATTAATGATAATACCTTTGATCGGTTCATGGATAGACTGGAAAGAAAAAGGCAGGGAGAATGCCTTCTGTTCGGCACCCCATTTCCATCCGGCAACGCCCATGAGCAGCATTTCCGCTCCGAGGGTGATCACGATCAGGCCGAGCAGGCTCGGATGTTTGGCCGGTCTTAAAAAGGCATATTCAATGAACATCCCCAGGCAGATCGAAAAGATCATGGTGATGATAAAGGCGACCCAGAAGGGATATGAATAATAGGCAAGAATATGATAGGCAACGAAGGTCGATAACATCGCCATCTCGCCTTGGGCAAAATTGACGACCTCCGATGTTTTATAGATGATCACGACCGCGATGCCGAACAGGGCATAGCAGGCGCCAATGGCCAGTCCCTCCACAATCAGTTGCCCAAACATTGTTTCTCCATTTTTCCTAAAAAGGCCATGTTCGCCAGTATTTCTTAATCCGCAACCAAACCCCGTACATCCCCATGGGCTCGAAAATGATGATAGCGATCATGATCAGGCCCATAATGATACTGCTGAAATTTTCCAGCCCGACAACGGTGAACCATTGATTGGAGACGGCAACGAGAAAATCGCCGATATACGGCATTTCTTTGATATTCTTTAACAAACTGAACTGGAGATACGTAATCAGCGTCGCGCCAAGGATAGCACCCAGGATGGAACCCAATCCGCCTACGACAATCATCACTAAGAAGATGATGGACAGAATCAGATTAAAAGGTTCGGGGTTGAAAAACCCCAGGACAAATCCAAAAAGAGCGCCGGCAATTCCGGCATAAAAGGCACTGATGGAAAAGGAAAGGGTCTTGTAGATCGTTAGATTGATGCCGATCACCTCGGCGGCGATGTCACTGTCCCGGATGGCTACAAAAGCCCTACCTATGCGCGTTTTCATGAGGTTGCGCGCGGCGATGACCAGGAGGATGGTCACGATGAGGATCAGATAATATTTGCTCAGATCTGTTTCCAGGACAAAGCTGAAACCGAGCTGGGGCAGACCAATATCCAAGGGCGGCGCCTGGATTCCGGTGCGCCCACCAAAGAAATCCCAGTGACCGATGATTTGCAGCACCGTCAGGCCGAAGCCGAGCGTGGCGATGGACAGATAAGGACCTTCCAGACGTAGGGCCGGCAACCCCAGAATAAAACCAAAAAACGCCGCAATAAAACCGGCCAGCGGCAGGGCAAAGACGAAAGGAATTTGCAGCTTTATCATGAGCAGGGCGGCGCTATAGGCGCCAATGGCAAAAAAGCCCGCATGGCCAAGGGAAATCTGCCCCGTATAGCCGACCAGAATATTCAACCCCACCGCCAGGATGACATGCACCAGGATGAGATTGAGAAGGTAAAAGTGATATCCGGGGAGGAAAAGAGGTAATGAAAAGAGAAAGGAAAGGAAAACCGTCGACCAGAAGAGCACCACCTTGCTTTCAAAAAGCTGGATGTCTTCGTAGTAGTTGCGCTTCATATCCATAAGAACATCGCACCTGATAAAGAAGGAACGTTCACGGGAAATGGAATCCGCACGGCCTTTTCACGACTATTTGGATGAATAAAGCAACCGGAACAAGGATTACAATTAAATCATAGCTTACCAGAATGGTCTTTGCAAGATCATTTACATCATCCTGAATCCGTGGCACTAAATGTGCGAGTTAGCTGAAATAGCCAAAAATCAACCCTTGATCGATTTATCCTCATTCGAAGATAGAACGGTCTGCCCATTATCCAGCGGTCAGAGAGGGACATGATGCTTCAACTCATCAAT
>JAPLJZ010000208.1 GCA_026388335.1 Deltaproteobacteria bacterium | reverse complement strand
CTCCGGATCAATGCCGAGGATATTCAATCATGTACGGCCGCCTATGACCTGGTCCGCACGATGCGGGCCTCAGTCCTCGTGTTGGGACCATTGGTTGCCAGATTGGGAGAAGCCCATGTTTCTCTGCCCGGGGGCTGTGCTATCGGGGCCAGGCCGGTCAATCTCCACATCAGAGCCCTTCAGGACATGGGGGCGGAAGTGGAGTTGAAAGACGGCTATGTGATCGCCAAGGCGCGACGTTTAAAAGGCGCCACCATCTACTTCGATATAATCACGGTAACGGGCACGGAAAATATCATGATGGCCGCCGCCCTGGCAGATGGGACGACACTGCTGAAAAACGCCGCCCGGGAGCCGGAGGTGGTAAATCTCGCGGAAATCCTCAATGGCATGGGGGCAAGGATTATCGGCGCCGGGACGGACGTTATTCGCATCGACGGTGTGTCATCTCTTCATCCCGTCGAAGGTACAATCATTTCCGATCGCATCGAGGCGGGGACCTTCATGATCGCCGCCGGCATTACGGAAGGAGACATCTGCATCAAAAACTGTCACCCCGGCCATCACGACGCCCTGATTGCCAAGCTCCGTGACGCAGGAATGGAGATGATCGTGGGGGATCGCTCTATCCGGGCCATCGCTAATGTTCGGCCTCGGAGCGTGGATGTCAAGACCCTTGCCTATCCGGGTTTTCCGACGGATCTCCAGGCCCAGATCATGTCCCTCATGACCGTAGCGAGCGGTCTCAGTGTGATGACGGAAACGATTTTCGAAAACCGTTTCATGCACGTCAGCGAATTGATGCGCATGGGTGCGGAAATTGCTGTTCAGGGACACAGCGCCATTGTCAAGGGGGTTCCGAAGCTGCATGGGGCCCCGGTTATGGCAACGGACCTGCGGGCCTCGGCGTCATTGATCCTCGCGGGTCTGGCGGCGGAAGGCAGGACGGAACTCTCGCGGGTTTATCACCTCGATCGCGGCTATGAGCGGATTGAGGAAAAGTTTTCCCGCTTGGGAGCGGCCATAGAGCGGGTGAAAGCATAATGAGAGTAATCAGAACGGACGAGGCAATATTTGAAGAGGTCTTTCAGGGGATCATGAATCGTGGCGGCGGCGGTGATCCGGCTCTGCGCACCATAGTGGAAAATATTTTGCAGGATGTGGCCGCAAGAGGCGACGCCGCCCTGTTTGAATATACGGCGAAGTTCGATGGTTATGTCTTGACTCCGCAGACGGTTCAGGCATCGCCGGAAGAGATCAGAGAAGCGGCGGCCCTTGTTGACCCTGATGATCGCGCCGTCCTTCAACTTGCTGCGGCGCGGATAGAGAAATTTCATCGGTCCCAGATCGTGAAGGACTGGCGGGATGAATCGGAGGACGGCGTCCAGATCGGACAGCGGATTACACCCCTGGAAAGGGCAGGTATTTATGTCCCCGGTGGGCTTGCCTCCTATCCATCGACAGTGCTCATGGCGGCCATCCCGGCCCGGATTGCGGGAGTTAAGGAGATTGTCGCGGTAACCCCGCTTCGGCAAGGGACGATTAATCCGCTGGTTGCCCTGGCCATGGAACTGGGGGGGGTAAGCAGGATTTTCAAGATCGGGGGCGCCCAGGCCATTGCGGCCCTTACCTATGGAACCGCATCCATTCCCCGGGTCGATAAGATTGTTGGCCCCGGGAATGCCTATGTTGCCATGGCAAAACAACTGGTCTATGGGCACGTGGACATCGATATGATTGCCGGTCCCAGCGAGGTGCTGATCATCTGTGACGGCACGGCGCCGGTTTCCTTCGTGGCCGCCGATCTCCTCGCTCAGGCGGAACATGACGAAATGGCCAGCGCCGTGGTCTTGACCACTGATGATGCCACGGCCCAGCGGATTGTTGCCGAGCTCTATCGACAGCTTGAAAATTTACCGAGAAAGGCAATTGTCCTCCGGGCGATCGATCGCTATGGCGCTGTTCTGGTAACAAAAGATCTTGGGGAAGCAGTGCGGTTGGCCAACCGTTTTGCCCCGGAGCATCTGGAGTTGATGGTAGAGAATCCGGAGACACTCCTGTCCGAAATAACGCATGCAGGGGCTGTATTCCTCGGACAATACACCCCGGAGGCCCTGGGGGATTACATGGCCGGACCCAATCATATCCTTCCCACCGGAGGAACAGCCAGATTCTCTTCTCCCTTGGGGGTCTATGATTTTGTCAAAAGGACGAGCGTCCTTTCCTTTACCAGGGAGGCCTTTCATCGTTACGGCCGTCAGACGGAAAGATTCGCCGCCCTGGAGGGGCTCGATGCCCACGGCAGATCCATCGCCGTGCGAATGTAAATATACCTTGACAAAATGGCGTCTTTGATTATTATGTCCCCTGCATTTCGGCGAGTGCGGGCGTAATTCAGCGGTAGAATGTCAGCTTCCCAAGCTGGACGTCGCCGGTTCGATCCCGGTCGCCCGCTCCATTTTTATCTCCCGGAAAGCCCTTGTTTTTTGCTTGCATTTACCTTGCAGTTGTGTTAGCTGGGGACCAACATCATCGTTGAATTTCTGACGAGTGGGCTTTTGCCCACTTTTTTTTTCTGCATAGAATGGGATTTTTAAAAAAAATTTACGAAAGCCGTATCTGGGAAATAGCAGAACCCGCGATTCAATCGGAGGGGTTGGAGCTTGTCTGCGTAGAATGCATCCAGATGAAATCACGTTGGGTTGTGCGCCTTTACATCGACAGGGACGGGGGAGTGACCATTGATGATTGCGCCCTGATCAGTGACCATGTAGGCGACCTCCTCGACGTGAACGATGTTCCTCCGGAAGCCTATACACTGGAAATATCCTCTCCCGGTCTGGACCGACCTCTGGTTAAGGATAATGATTTTATCAGGTTCCTCGGGCGCCGGGTGATCATCCAGACGGAATATAAAATTGATGGCATAAGGAATTTCAAGGGTCTCCTGAAGGATTACCGGATAGGCGAAGACGGGAAAAAGACGATTATTCTGGATTTGTCGGGAAAGATCTTTACTGTTCCCAGGGAAGCAGTGGTCAAGGCCCATCTTGAAGGCTTATTGGATCATAGATAATTTAAGAAAAATCATCATGTAGTGATGAATGGAGGAAGAGGGCATGTTTTCTGAGCTGAAACGGCTGGTCGAGCAGATGAGCAAGGACAGGGGAATCGAGAAGGAGATCATTATCGAAGCCCTCGAGGCGGCCATGCTGAATGCTGCAAGAAAGAAAATGGGGCCCAATGTCGAAATCGAGTCCCACTATAACGAAGAGGCCGGAGAAATTGAGGTATTTCAATTCAAAACGGTGGAAGAAAAGGTAACGGATCCGGATATGCAAATATCCACGGCCGAAGCGAGGGATATGGATGAGGAAGTGGAACCTGGAGACAGTCTGGGCATGAAGGTTGACACGTCTACCTTTGGACGTATTGCCGTTCAGACGGCCAAGCAGATTATCATCCAGCGCGTTAAGGATGCCGAACGAGATAATATATATGAGGAATACAAGGACCGCAAGATGCAACTCGTCAACGGCTTCGTCCAGAGATTTGAAGGCGGCAGCATCATCGTCAATCTTGGCCGCTCGGAAGGCGTTATCCCCGTGTCGGAGCAAATCTTCCGGGAAGTCTACAAACGGGGCGAGAGGATCCGTTCATTTATCTGTGATGTCAAGAGGATATCCAAGGGGCCACAGATTATCCTTTCCAGGACCCATCCGGCGTTTTTAAAAGCCCTTTTCGAAGTCGAGGTTCCGGAAATATCAGAGGGGTTGATTGAGATTGTCAGTATTGCCAGAGAACCGGGAAAGCGGGCAAAGATTGCCGTTAAGAGCCGGGATAAAGATATCGATCCGGTCGGCGCCTGTGTAGGCATGAGGGGCTCCCGGGTCCAGAGCGTGGTCCAGGAATTGCGGGGAGAAAAGATTGATATTGTCCCCTTTTCCGATGATCCCGCCAAGTATGTCTACGCAGCCTTGTCGCCTGCCAAGGTGGATCGTGTGCTCATTGATGAGGAAAATCGGTGCATGGAGGTCATTGTTCCCGATGACCAGCTTTCATTGGCGATCGGCAGAAATGGACAGAATGTTCGTTTGGCGGTCAAGCTGACAGGCTGGAAAATCGATGTCAAGAGTGAATCTTCTTCAGCTCAGCAGGAGGAAGACAGCCGCACCGACCTGATGGTCCTGCCGGACATGAGTGAAGCGATTGCCGAGGGCCTCCTCAAGGAAGGAATCACGAGCCTGGCCTTGATCGCCGCGGTGGACGTGGAAACGCTCATGACGGTTCCCGGGGTGAGCAGAGAGCAGGCCGAGGGCTGGATACAAGCGGCGACGCGCATGATTGAGGAAGCTGCGGTTGCTGGGGAGTGATAATCTGTAAACAATGAACGTATCTAAAAAGTTTAATGCTACTTATCTGAAAGCTCAAGATTTGAGTACGCTTTAGCGGGGGAATCAGCATGTCAAAAATGAGAGTTTACGAATTGGCCAGGGAATTAGGGGTCGATAACAAAGACTTGATCGCACGTCTGGATAAAATGGGTATTTCGGTGAAGTCCCACTCAAGTACCCTCGAAGACAGCGAGATAGAGAGGATAAAGAGGGATTATTCTGCTGCTGAGCCCCATGAGGTGGTCGAGAAGCGGGTCAAATCTACGGTCATCAGAAGAAGAGCGGTACGCACCGAGGTTGAAGAGGAAGCGCCTGCACCGGTAGCAGAACTCCTTCCCGTGGCGGGGGAAACAGAGGAAGTCAAGGGCAAACCCATATCCAGACCCACTGTTGAACCTGTAAGGGAGGTCGCCGTTCCTGTCGAAGTTATCCAGAAACCTGCCGAAGTGAAACCTGCTGAAGTGAAGCCTACCGAAGACAAGGTCGCCAAAGCGAAGGTTGTATCGCCCCCGATTTCTCAAGAGCCTCCGTCGCCGGCCCCCGTTGCGAGCGGAGCCCCCGTGGTAGAAAGGGCTGAACCTGTCGTCGGCAAGCCGGTTATGCAATCTGCCCCCCCGGTTACCCCGCTGCCTGCCCCCAAACCGGTAAAAAGAGAAATAAATCGGATTACAGCACCTCGTAAGCCACAGGAACCGGCAGGGGCCGGCGCCCAGAGAAAACCTGTGCCCAGAAGAACGGACGTAGTTGCAGGCAGGGACGTGGCGCCCCCGGCGGGCACGAAAAAACCGGTGAAATGGGAGCCTGATAAGGACAAAAAGAGGGGGAAAAAACCGGTTGAAGTGGTGATCTCTGATTCGTTCCCCCGCAATAAGGCCTTAATCAAAAAGGCTGTCGATCGAAAGGGAAAGATTAAAGACCTTGATCGGGATGAGAGGATCTCCCGCTGGCGGGATGAGAAAAAGGCCGGGGTCGTGAAGCTTCAAAAAACAGTCATTACCGTACCTAAGGCCAGTAAACGGAGGCTCAAGATTTCCGAGACGATCACCGCTGGTGATTTAGCCAAGAAGATGGGCGTAAAGGCCAGTGAAGTCATCAACAAACTCATCGGGTTGGGGTTGATGGTGACCATCAACCAGTCCCTTGATTTTGATACGGCGACGCTTATCTCTGCGGAATTTGGTTATCAGGTGGAATCTGCCAGCGGCGAATTCGAAGATACCTTTCAGCAGGATGATCCGGGTTCCCGTAATCTGCAACCACGAGCGCCGGTTGTTACGATCATGGGCCACGTCGATCACGGTAAAACGTCTCTTCTCGATGCGATCCGGGAAACAAAAGTGATCGAGGGTGAAGCCGGCGGGATAACCCAGGCCATTGGCGCCTATCATGTCCATATCAAAGACAGGGACATCGTTTTTCTTGATACCCCCGGCCATGAGGCCTTTACCGCCATGCGCGCCCGAGGTGCACAGGTGACGGATGTGGTAGTGCTGGTAGTAGCGGCGGATGATGGAGTAATGGGGCAGACCATAGAGGCCATCAACCACTCCCGCGTGGCGGGCGTCCCGATTATTGTGGCCATCAACAAGATGGACAAGCCCAATGCGGATCCGCAGCGGATCAAACAGGGCCTCACAGAATATAATCTCGTTTCCGAGGAATGGGGGGGCGAGACCATTTTTTGTGAGGTTTCGGCCAAGCAGAAACAGGGCATTGATGCCCTTCTCGAAATGATCCTGCTGCAGGCCGATATCCTGGAACTTCAGGCTGATCCGGAAAGACCGGCAAAAGGGATTATCATTGAATCGAAACTGGATAAGGGAAGGGGGCCAGTGGCGACGGTTCTCATTCAGGAAGGAACCCTCCGGGAAGGCGACGCCTTTGCGTCGAAAACGGAGTATGGCCGGGTGCGCGCCATGATCAACGACCGGGGAAAGCGGGTTAAGGAGGCCGGACCCTCGATGCCGGTGGAGGTGATCGGATTTTCAAACGTCCCCCAGGTCGGCGCGGAATTCCTCTGTGTCGAGGACGAAAAGAAGGCGCGCAACATCGCCGATTACTGGACGAGAAAGGAAAGGGAGAAGGAACTTTCCGCAACCTCAAAGATTACCCTGGAACAGCTCTATCAGAAGATCAAGGAAGGTGTGAAGGATTTCAACGTGATCATCAAGGCGGATGTCCAGGGGTCCATGGAAGCCATTGCCGAGGCCCTGAACAAGTTGAGCACCGCAGATGTGAAACTGAAGGTCATTCACAGCTCGACGGGAGCGATCACGGAAACGGACGTCATGCTCGCGTCTTCAGCCAATGCCATTGTCATCGGTTTCAATGTGCGGCCGGATAGCCGGGTGGTCGAAGTGGCCGAGCAGGAGGGCGTCGAGATAAAACTCTATGATATCATTTACAATGTCATCGAGGATGTCCGTGCGGCTATGGAAGGGCTTCTCGATCCGATATATAAGGAAGTTGTCCAGGGGCGGGCCGAAGTTAGGCAATTGTTTAAAATACCCAAGGTCGGGACGATCGCGGGATGTTACGTCACGGACGGTAAGATTGCCCGGAGTGCCAATCTCAAACTTGTGCGGGAAGGCGTTGTTGTATATGACGGGAAAATTGCTTCCCTGAAGCGGGCGAAGGATGACGCCAGAGAAGTCGCGACGGGTTACGAATGTGGTATCGGGATGGAGAACTATAATGATCTCCGAGAAGGTGACATCCTGGAGGCGTATATAAACGAGCAAGTGGAAAGGAAACTATAGCTTGAAATATGGTAGTAGGCGCCGGGCTCGTGGACCTGTGGATTCCGGAATGCAGGTCCCTCAAAGAAAAAAGATCCGTTTTAACCAAGATCCTGAAACGGACGCAGAACGCCTTCAATGTCTCCATTGCCGAGGTTGGAGATAATGATTCATGGAAGAAGGCGAAGATCGGATTTTGCGTGGTCGGGAACGACCGGCGCTATATTAACGCAAAACTGGATCACATATTAAACTATATCGAAGAGATGGGCTTTGCCCAAGTCATCGGTTCGAATCTGGAAATAACCAGTTATTCAGAGTGGCTCAACATGCAATCTGAAGGGGCAGATAAATATGGCGACTTTTAAAAGGGCGCAGCGGGTGGCGGAGCGGATCATGAGTGAGGTCTCCGATATCCTGAACCGGGAAGTCTCCGATCCGAGGATTAAACAGATGACCATTACCGGAGTGAAACTCAGTGATGATCTGCGGACGGCCAAGATCTACTTTGTCGAGATGGGGCAGGATACCTGCCGCCCCGAGACTCAGAAGGCGCTCCAAAAGGCGACCGGTTTTTTGAGAAGAGAACTTGGTAAACGCCTGGAACTGCGTTATGTCCCGGCGATCGTCTTTTACGCCGATCCGTCCTTCGCCTACGGAAGCCGCATCGACACTATTTTTGCCCGGATACATGAACAAGAGGTTGCGGATGATCCGAAAGATAGTTGACATCATTAATCGTCATCAAAAGTTCCTCATCACGGCCCATGTCAAGTTAGACGGCGACGCCGTTGGTTCGGAGCTGGCCTTTTATCTTCTCCTCAGAGGTCTCGGGAAAGACGCCACAATCTATAATCAGGACAAGACGCCCGATAATTACCGTTTTCTTCCCGGTTCGGATATTATCCGTAATACCCTTCCCCCGCCGGACTCCTTTGAGGTTGCCTTCATCCTCGATTGCAGTGAACTGGATCGGGTAGGGGATGAAGCCCTCAGGATAGGGGCCGTCAAAACGCTGGTGAATATCGATCATCATGTTTCCAATGGCGGATTCTGTGAGGTCAGATTGATCGATCCGGCGGCAAGTTCCACAGGAGAGCTTGTTTTCCGCCTCCTGACGGCGATGAAAACGACTATCACCAGGGAGATGGCCACGAATCTTTATGCGGCGATCATCACCGATACCGGTGGTTTCCATTATGGCAACACAGGGAAAGACACCTTTATTGCGGCCGGTCATCTGGTCGAAAGCGGCGCCGATCCCCAGTGGATATCAGAAAATATTTATGAGAGCTTCCCCATGGCCAAAATTCGTTTATTGGCGAAGGCCATGCAGACCCTGAGCTTTGATTGCCGGGATCGGGTCGGCTCGCTGGTTATCTTTCTCAAAGATTTTGAAGAAGCGGGCGCCCTCTGGGAGCATTCCGAGGGCCTTGTCGATTTGCCCAGATCCATCGAGGGTGTGGAAATATCAATTCTCTATACGGAACTGCCGGACAGAAATTTCAAGATCAGCTTGCGCTCCAAGGGTGTGACCAACGTCGAGCGGGTAGCGAGGGTGTTCGGCGGCGGCGGGCACGTCAATGCGTCAGGCTGCCGGATTGAAGGAAATATTGACACCGTAAAGAAACGGCTCCTGGAGGTTATTTGCGCATCGGCCTGGAAATGAATGGGGTAGTTGTTATCGACAAGCGTCCAGGTATGACATCCCATGATGTTGTCTTGGAGGTCCGAAAGGTCGCGGGGGTGAAAAAGGCAGGTCACACGGGGACGCTGGATCCTTTAGCGACCGGCGTTCTGCCCGTATGCATCGGCGAGGCGACGAAACTTGTCCCTTTCCTGGTGTCGGTAACCAAGGACTATCTGGTTTCCATGCTCCTCGGCGTCCGCACGGATACCCTGGATATCGAGGGCGAGGTACTGGAAGAAAAGGAACCGCAGGTCACCGATCAGAGCGTCGAGAATGCCCTGCAGGGATTTCTGGGCCGGAGCGAACAGATTCCCCCCCGCTATTCGGCCGTCAAGGTACAAGGCCGGGCCCTGTATAAGTGGGCGAGGAAGGGGATCGTTGTCGATCCGCCGCCGCGGATGGTGGAGATCTCCCATTTGACGGTTGAAGAAATATCGCTGCCCTATGTGACGTTTCGCATGTCCTGCTCGGGGGGAACCTATGTCCGTTCTTTATGCGCCGATGTCGGCGACCTCCTCGGTTGCGGGGCCTGTGTTGCCGGGTTGCGGAGGACCCGCAGCGGTATTTTTTCCGAGGCGGCGGCGATTGTCATGGACCAGAAGGACAGGCAGGGAAATGATGACCGGGTCCGCGCCAGCCTCATTCCCCTGGCGGAGTTGCTTCCGGACATGAGGACCATTGTGCCGGAGGACCCCTGGGTGAAAAGAATCAAGGATGGCGTGCACCCCCGTGCGGAAATGGTAAATCGTCGTGATGATATTCCTTTTCTTGATTCGGGAGATATGGTAAAGTTAACCGGTAGTCGTGGTGAACTCGTGGCGATAGCGGAGCTTCTTTACGGGAGCCGGGAGCTGGCGGGTCTTCAAAATGACGTCCCCGTCATGAGACTGTTGAGGGTATTCAACGAAAATTAAAATAGAGATAACCAGTTAAAGAGGGAGGAATAAAAGTGTTAGATACAGAAAAAAGACAAGGAATTATTTCTCAATACAAGTTGCACGAAAAAGACACCGGGTCCCCGGAGGTCCAGATTGCCCTGCTCAGTGCGAGGATTGAATATCTCACCGAGCACTTCAAGGTCCATAAGAAGGACCATCATTCGCGGCGGGGTCTGTTGAAACTTGTTGGTCAGAGAAGGCGACTTCTGGATTATGTCAAGAAAAAAGATGTCGAACGTTACCGAGCCGTGATCCAGCGTCTTGGCTTAAGAAAGTAGCATTACAGAGAGGATAACAAATTAGATGAAAGAAATATTTGAAGGCGAATTTGCGGGAAGAAATCTGTCGATAAAGGCCCATTACCTGGCAGAACAGGCCGATGGCGCCGCATTGGTAACCTATGGGGATACCGTGGTGCTTGTTACGGTCGTATCCCTGAAAACCGCGAGGGAGGGACTTGATTTTCTTCCCTTGACGGTTGATTATCAGGAACTGACCTATGCAGTGGGGAAGATCCCCGGCGGTTTCTTTAAACGGGAAGGGCGGCCCAATGAAAGGGAAATCCTGACCTCGCGTATGATCGATCGATCGATTCGCCCGCTCATTCCCAAGGGTTATTACTACGAGACCCAGATTGTGGCCAATGTCCTTTCCCTGGATACTGAGAACGATTCGGGTGTGGCGGCCATGATTGGCGCGTCGGCGGCGCTCGAGATGTCGAATGTTCCCTTCAAGGGACCGATAGCGGGTGTTCGGGTAGGGAGAATCGATGGTCGGTTGGTCTGTAATCCTTCCGCAGAAGCATTGAAAGAAAGTGACTTCAACATCTTTCTCACGGGAAGGAAAATAACCCCCGGCTCGCAGGGCAGGGAATTTGATGTCAACCTGGTCATGCTGGAAGGCGAGGCGAGCGAGGTTGCCGAGGATGACCTGATTGCCGCCATCAATGCCGGTCTGGAGGCGCTACGTCCCATCATCGAATTGCAGGATCGGATGCGTCTGGCCATCGGGAAGGCGAAAAGAAACCTGACGGAAGTCGCCGTGGATGAAGCACTTGTAAAGAAGGTTGCCGATACGGTAACGGCCGGCATTCAGGACGCCTATCAGATCGTTCGTAAACTGGAAAGATACGACAAGCTGGATCAGCTTCGGGAACACGCGAAGAAAGTCTGCGCCGGAGAAGACGCCGCCCTGATCCCGGTGGTGGGAAACATATTTGAAAGCCTGGACAGGAAGATCCTCAGAGAGAAGATCCTGCGGGACAAGCGGCGTATTGACGGCCGTTCTTTCACAGAGATCCGGGCCATTTCTTCGGAGGTCGGCCTGCTTCCCAGAGTCCATGGTTCCGCCCTCTTCAACCGGGGTGAAACCCAGGCCCTTGCCGCCATGACCCTCGGGACGTCTTCGGATGAACAGCGGATCGATTTTATCGGCGGGGAGGAGCGGCGGTCCTTCATCCTCCATTACAATTTTCCCCCTTATTCGGTGGGAGAAGCAAAGCGGATCGGAAGCCCCGGAAGGCGGGAGATCGGGCATGGAAATCTGGCGAGAAGGGCGCTGGCCCCCGTTTTACCCTCAGCGGATGTGTTTCCTTACACGATTCGTATTGTTTCCGAGATTCTGTCCTCCAATGGCTCGTCTTCCATGGCGACGGTCTGCGGCGGCTGTCTGTCCCTTATGGACGGCGGGGTGCCCATCAAAGCGCCCGTTGGCGGCATTGCCATGGGTCTCCTCAGTGAAGGCAACGAGGTGGTCATCCTCTCCGACATCCTGGGCGATGAAGACCATGCCGGGGATATGGACTTCAAGGTCTGCGGAACAAAGGAAGGCGTCACGGCCATGCAGATGGACATCAAAATCGACAATCTGACGGAAGACATCCTGAAGCGGGCGCTGATGCAGGCCCGGGAGGGAAGGATCCACATTATCGACAAGATGCTTCTGACGCTTTCCGAATCCCGTGACGATATTTCTCTTTACGCCCCGCGGATTACCACGGTGAAGGTGAGACCGGAAAAGGTCCGGGATGTCATCGGCAGCGGCGGTAAGAACATTCGCCAGATTGTCAGCGAGACAGGGGTAACCATCGATGTTGAAGACGACGGTACGGTCACCATCGCCTCCAGCGACGCCGAAGCGGCGGCCCGGGCGGTGGCCATGGTAAAGTGGCTTACCGAAGAAGCGGAAATCGGCAAGATCTACAGCGGAACCGTCAAAAAGGTTGTTGACTTCGGGGCCTTTGTTGAAATCATTCCGGGCACGGAAGGGCTGGTCCACATTTCCCAGTTGGCCAAGGATAGGGTCAACAAGGTGACGGACGTCGTCAACGAAGGGGATGTGATCATGGTCAAGGTCATCGAAATCGATAAGCAGGGCAAGATCCGCCTGAGCAGGAAGGATGCGCTGGGGGCGGATGTATCATAAGACGATTCTTGACAATGGAATGCGCATTATTTCCGAGGAGATCGAGCATGTCCGCTCGATCTCTATCGGGATCTGGGTAGAATGCGGCTCCCGTTACGAAGACGACCAGACCAACGGGTCCGCCCATTTTATAGAACATATGCTCTTCAAGGGGACGGAGAGGAGAACGGCTTTCGATATTGCCGCCACGATCGACTCCGTCGGTGGCGTCATGAACGCCTTCACTAGCAAGGAGCTGACCTCTTTCTATATCAAGATTCCCGATTACCATCTGGCCCTCGCGATAGATCTTCTTGCCGATATTTTCAATCATTCCAAGTTTGATGAAGAGGAAATCACGAAGGAAAAATCCGTCGTCCTCCAGGAGATCAGCATGTTGGAGGACTCTCCCGACGACTATATTCACGATATTTTCGAGGCCAATTTCTGGAAACACAATCATCTGGGCATGCAGGTGCTCGGTACACGGGAGCGGGTCGAGGGTTTTTCCAGAGACTCGCTGCTGAAGTTTTTCCGCAGTCGTTACCGGGGTCGGAACGTTGTCCTGACGGCGGCCGGCCACTTGAAGCATGAGGTGCTCGTGGAACTTGTGGAAAAGGTCTTCGGGGACATGGGGGGACATGCGGAGAGAATAACTTTTGCCCCACCCGCTGCTGTTTCCTCAAGTATTACTGTTCTGGAAAAGGATCTCGAACAGGTCCATATGATGATCGGGACCCTCGCCCCTTCTTCGGTCAGCGAAAACCGCCATGCCAGTTTCTTGATGAATGCCGTCCTCGGAGGAAGCATGAGTTCCCGCCTCTTCCAGGAGATTCGGGAGAAAAGGGGACTTGCCTACGCCATTCATTCTTATCTGACCCCCTATATCGATACGGGCATGCTGGCCGTGTATGTGGGCACGGGTAAAGGAGAAGTCCGGGAAGTCCTGGGACTGATTCTCGATGAACTGATTCGCATGGCCAGAGAGCCCTTGACGACAAAAGAACTTCATGGAGCGAAGGAACTCATCAAGGGAAATTTTCTTCTTTCCATGGAAAGCACGGATAACCGCATGACCAGGCTGGCCAAAAACGAGATCTGCTATGGTCGGCACGTTCCCCCGGAAGATGTCGTGACGAAGATCGACGCCGTTACCCATGAGCATATTCAGGAGCTGGCGCAGGAGATGTTCAATCCCAGTACCATATCGATTGCCGCCATCGGTCCCGTGTTGGAGAAGGATCTGACCTTGCATATCTTAAACGGGTAAGGGGATCATGATTGACGCAGTCGAGATTGCGATCGTAAGATTGCCGGGGTGCGACGACCTGCCGCTGCCCCGGTATATGACGGAGCAGTCCGCCGGCATGGATATTTGTGCCGCCGTCGATCAGGAGATCACAATCCTGCCGGGTCGTCGGGAGGTGATACCCACCGGGATGGCCATTGCCCTTCCTGCCGGCTACGAGGCCCAGATCAGACCTCGAAGCGGTCTGGCCCTGAAGCATGGAATTACCCTCGTCAATTCTCCGGGGACAATCGACGCCGACTACCGGGGAGAGATAAAGCTGCTCATGATCAATCACGGCGAGAACTCTTTTGTCGTAAGGCGGGGCGATCGTATGGCCCAGATGGTTATTCACCAGGTTTGCCGGGGGCAATGGCGACGGCAGAAAACCCTGGATGAAACCGCAAGAGGGCAAGGCGGCTTCGGCCATACATAAGGGGTCAGGCTTACTTATTGACATTTAGCATAAATGTCAATAAGTAAGCCTGACCCTGTTCAAGAGGTTAAATTGATGAAAAAATACAAGGTGAGCAAAACCTACCGGGAAATTAACGAAAAGATCCGGCAGGGTAAGGCAGTAGTGGTGACCGCCGAAGAAATGATCGATGTGGTGGAACGCCATGGAAACGTGGAAGCGGCCCGTCGTGTGGATGTCGTAACGACAGGGACATTCAGCCCCATGTGTTCTTCGGGGGCTTTCCTGAATTTCGGTCATACCTCCCCCAAGATCAAGGCCTCCCGTGTTTGGCTCAATGACGTCCTCGCCTATGGGGGCGTCGCCGCCGTCGATTGTTATATCGGGGCGACGGAGGTCGCAGAAGGGGATCCTCTCAACAGCGTCTATCCGGGTGAATTTCATTACGGCGGCGGACATGTAATCGAAGATCTCGCGGCGGGCAATGTAATCCGGCTGCGGATGGAGGGTTACGGAACGGACTGTTATCCCGCCCGTAAGCAAGAGAAGAACATGACCCTTTTCGACATGCGGGATGCCATCCTTTTCAATCCCCGGAACGCCTATCAGAATTACAGTTGCGCTGTAAATATGTCCGACAAGACGATTTATACCTACATGGGGATGCTCCGGCCCCGCATGGCCAATGCCAACTATGCGACCGCGGGCCAATTGAGCCCCCTTTTCAACGATCCCAACTACAAGACCATCGGTTTGGGGACGCGGATCTTTCTGGGCGGAGCCCAGGGATATGTGGCCTGGCAGGGGACACAGCACAATCCCCACGCCCTGCGGGGTGAAAACGACGTCCCCCGGGAAGGGGCGGGCACCATTGCGACGATTGGCAATCTTAAGGAGATGTCTCCCAAATGGCTGGTCGGCGCCAGTATGCTTGGTTACGGGGTCTCCCTGTACGTCGGGATCGGGATTCCCATTCCGGTCCTCAATGAAGAGATGGCAAGGTATACCGCCGTCAAGGACGCCGATATTTATACTCAGATCTATGATTACAGCATGGATTATCCCAAGGGAGAGCTCAAAAGCCTGGGTGAGGTTAGTTACAAGGCCCTGAGAAGTGGTGAAATCATCCTTAATGGTAAGAAAATTGCCACGGCGCCCCTTTCCAGTTACTACAAGGCAAGGGAAATTGCAGTGATTCTGAAGGAATGGATCGAAAGGGGAGATTTTTTGTTGGGAGAACCCCAGATGCTCCTGCCTGCCGACGGTTGATGGGATAGTATTTTTTTTTCGTCGAAGGTATTATTTTTATTGCGAAGATAGGAAATTTGTTTTACTATGGGCAAAATCTGATCATTAAAAGCAGGCATCATGAGAATCGGTCGCTATGTACTTGCCTTTGCATTATTGATTGGCGCCCTGATTGTTTTCGGCAACCGGGGCCTCGTAGATAATTATGTGAGCAGAGAGCGATTGCAGTCCCTGAAGAAGGTTAATCAGGAGATAGACCGTGAAAATAGAGAGTTAAAAAAGACAGCCCATCTTCTGCGGACAGATCTTGCCTATATTGAGATGGTCGCCCGCAACGACCTTGAAATGGTTAAGAAGGGGGATCTGATTTATCGAAACGCCAAGTAAATCAGTGAAAATTGTGTATGTTTGATATCAAGTCACTTTTTTCAAAGAAGAAAGACCAGTTGGACGTTTCGCCGGCGGTCACGGCGAAATCGAAAGAAAACGGCGCCGCGCCGAAGAAAGAAAGTAAGTTAGGTGTCGCCCTCCGGACCCTCGCCCGTTTCAATCTCAAAGATCTCTTTGCCGGAAAAAAGCAGTTCGTCGGTCTGGACATCGGGTCCAGTTCCCTCAAGCTCGTTGAGATCCTCCGCAACAAGGGCTCCTACAGCATGAACCGCTTCCTTACGGTTCCCCTGGACAAGGGGATCATTGTCGATGGCGCCGTCGTCGATGTCGACGCCCTCGCAGAGGAGCTTAGTCGTCTTTTCAATAATTCCGGTTGCAAAAAAAAGAGCATTGTCACTTCCCTCTCGGGACATTCCGTCATCATCAAAAAGGCCACTTTCCCGACTATGGATGCTCATGACCTCCAGGAAACAATTCGTGATGAGGCCAGCAAATACCTTCCCTTTGACAACATGAACGACGTCAATTTCGATTTCCAGATTCTTGGTCGGAATGCCAACAACCCCAACGTGAACGACGTCATTATCGTGGCCGCGAAAAAGGATATCATTGAAGGCTATGCGGAGGCCATCGAACTTCTCGGGTTATCCCTGGCCATTATGGATGTGGATTCCTTTGCCCTGGAGACGATGTATCAGGAAAATTATGAATATGAAGAGAAAGACGTCGTCGTCATTGCAAATATCGGGGCCAGTATCACGAATTTGAATGTCGTCAGAAATGCAGCTTCCATCTTTACGAGGGATTTCACCCTGGGTGGTAATATTATCACGGAGGCGATTCAGTCCCAGTACGGAGTATCCGTCGAGGAAGCGGAAAAGATTAAACTACACGGACCCGAAGGAGACGAATACGCGAAAGGGGAGTTTTTCCGCAACACCCTCCTGTCTCTTGCCGATCCCCTCTGCGCGGAGATTGAACGATCGATTGATTATTTCCGCTCGACCTACAGTGATGAAGATATTAAAATGATCCTCCTGGCAGGCGGCGGGGCCAATATCCCCGGCATCGTGAACGATCTTTCCCAAAGAATGAGCGTTCCCGTGGAGATCATCAATCCTTTCAAGAAAATCACTTACAACCGCAAGACGATGAATGACGACCATATCAGAGAGATTGCTCCCATTGCCGCGGTCGCGGTCGGTCTGGCGTTGAGGAAACTGGGGGACAAATGATCCGGATCAATCTTCTTCCCTATCAGGAAAAGGCCAAGAAGGAAACCCAGGCAAAGCAGCTCGTCATTGCTACCGGTTGCTTTATCCTCTTTTTCCTTATCATCGGGATGGTTCACTTGTGGATCACCGCCTCCGTGCGTTCCCTGGATAAGGACGTCAAGGACAAAGATGAAAAGATTCTGGTCCTCAACAAGCTCATTGGGGAAGTGGACCAGATCAGGAACGAGAAAAAGATCCTGGAAAAAAAGCTGGGCGTCATCCAGAATCTCGAAAAGAACCGGAGTTATCCGGTCCGCCTGTTAGCCGATGTGGCGTCTCAGGTTCCCACGAAGGATGTCTGGCTGGAAAAGCTATCGCAAACGGGACTTTCCATGCAAGTCGAGGGCAAGGCACGGGATAATTTTGCCGTTGTTCAATTTATCAAAAACATGGAAGGTTCCATGTATATCCAATCGGTGGAGCTGGTTTCGTCCAAGCAGTTGGAGCTGTCAGGAATCAAGTTGCAGCAGTTTGTCCTCTCCTGCGTCCTGAGAAGTGGTGTATAAGCTATGGCGATAACCGTCGCAGACCTGAAAAAACTCTCGCCGAAGATGCTCGCGGCCCTGCTGGTCGTTGCCTTCCTGCTGCTTGGGTATTTCTACTGGTTTCTCCTTTTTAACGACGCCTGGGAGAAACGGGGCGTTTTGCAGGCAAAAGCAGTCGAATTAGGCCAGCAGATCGAAGAAAAGGAAAGGATCGTTGCGCAAAAGGGGAAATACCTGAAGGAAGTCGCCCTGTTGAAGGAAGCCTTCGCACTTGCCCTGACAAAGCTGCCCGATCAGCGGGAAATTCCCGGCCTTTTCCAAGCCGTTTCCGTGGCGGGGAGAGAAGCGGGGATCGATTTTCTGCTCTTTGAACCGAAACCACCGGAAAAACCTGCGGAGAAGCCTGCGGGGAAGGGTGCGGAAGTCAAAGCCAACCTGAAACCATCGGACCAGCGGGCCGATCAAAAACCGGGAGATCAAAAGAAGGACGGCGTCAAGCCGGCGCCCGTCCCGGATAAATTCTATGAAGAAATCCCCGTGAAGGTAAATATCAACGGCGGTTTCAATAATGTGGTCTATTTCTTCGACAAGGTTGCCCGGCTGCCCAGGATTATCAATATCGAGGATATTTCCTTCAGCGACGCCAAGGATGTGCCGGGACGAGGCAGGGTCGTGAATATCACCTGTGTGGTCAAAACATACATGTTCACCGAAAAAGCGGGAGATAAAGGCGGAGTGCCGGATGACAAAAAGAAGTAAGGGGACCATTTTCTTTTTTGTCCTGGCGTTACTCTGTGCCGGACCGGTTTTATCTGCGCCCCCGGACGCCGCCCCGAAAGGTGCCGTCAAGAGCATAGTCGCGCCGCCCGCGGCGGCCAAGCCGGTGGCGCCGGATTCGCTAATTTTCCATTACGACCCGAAAGGAAAACCCGATCCCTTCAAACCTTTTGTGGACGCCGAATTAGCCCTGAGAAAAGTGAAGGAAGCGCAGGTAAAAAAGCAGCAGCAGAAATTGCCCCTTTCGCCCCTGCAACGGGCGGGAATCGAGCAGTTCAAACTGGTCGGTATCGGGGGCAATGAGAAAGGAAGAACCGCGGTCGTTCAGGATATGGCCGGCAAGTACTATACCCTGTCCGTCGGCACCCCCATTGGCATGAATAAGGGTAAGGTAGCTAAAATCCTTGGAGACAGGGTGGTTGTCGAAGAACCCACGGCAGGGGGCAGGAAGGGAAAGACAGGAGCAAAGAAGGTGGAAATGAAACTTCTCAAAGAAGGTGAAGAGGTAAAACCATGAAAAAACAAAAGTGGTCAGTGGGTTTTGCCCTTTGTTTTTTATGTGCCCTGTGCTTGTTGATCACGGCGGGTACGGTGAAAGGCGAGGGGACAGGCGCGGCCACGTCAGCCACGCCGACAGGATACCTGGAGAATATACTTTTTGAGAAAATGACCGGTAAGGAGCGGGTGACCATTATGGCCTCGAGGCAGGCCGGGGTCCAGGTTGAAAAGCTGGCGGGTAAGTCAATCGCTGTGAAAATGGACAATATGTTTGTTCCGACGGATTTCAGAAAAGCCCTTGGGGAAGGGGCGCTAAACAACGTCATCCGGGCCGTACCTGAACAATCCGGTACTGTGGGGAAGCAGACCGTCAGCGTCGTCATCGAGCTGCGGGAATCGGTGCCCTATAGTGTCCGCCAGGAGGGCAATCTGGTTATAGTCGATTTCAACGTTGCCGCCTTGCCGTCGGCAACCGCAGTGGCAGCACCGGCACAGGTTGCCGGGATCTCCACAAGGCCTGCTCAGGTTATGGTGTCTTCCGCACCCCCTGCACCGGTTTCCGGTGGCGCTCCGGACGGCAAACAGCAAGCATCGGCAACGGCAGTAACTGATAAAAAGGCAGGGGCGTCGTTAGCCCCGGGAGGATGCCCGCCGGTTGAGGGCCAGACAAATACTTGCATTTCCGTGGATCTTCAGGATGCGGATATCCGCGGCGTCCTAAGGCTGCTGGCGGAACAGGGAAAGATCAACATCGTGGCCGGCCAGGAAGTCAAGGGCAATGTGACGGTGCGCATGGAGAACGTGCCCTGGGAGCAGGTCCTCGCCACGGTTCTCGAAATCAGCGGGCTTACGCAGAAGCGGACCGGTGATGTCATCAGCGTCATGTCCACGGAGCGGGCAAAGAAGGATGATGATGAGAGAGTGGCGCGTTTTAAGAGCCGTCAGACGGAGGAGGAATCCAAAAAGGCAGCGGAAAACAAGGACCTCCTTGAAAAAGGCAAGCTGAAGCAGCTTATGATCGAGGCGAAGATCCTCGAGGTCAACGAATCGTTTTTGCGTGAACTCGGCGTGCGTTGGGGCGCCGGCATGTCGACCAGTGTTGGCGGCAGCGATCAGGAAGGAAATAGAAATTACAGCATGGGTCTTTTAGGCGGTTCCGCTGCCTTGGCGACGCCCCTGACCAAATTGACGACCGGTGTGGCATTGACCAGAGACTCCCTGGCCATGAGCCTCGGCACGACTTTTGTGCCGACGCTGGGGATAATTCTGGGCGGGTCGAATGCGGTGCTCAACGCCCAGATCGGGGCGCTTCAAACCAATGCCAGCGGACGGGTATTATCCTCCCCCCGGGTCCTGACCCAGGACACCCAGAAGGCGATCATCGAGCAAGGGGAAGAGATCCCCGTTGTGACCCCGGGAACGTCCACAAATCCGCCGACGACGACCTATAAGCAGGCGACCCTGAAATTGGAGGTTACCCCGGAGATAAAACCTGATAATTATATCCTGATGACGATCAAGGCGAGAAACGACCGCCCCAACAGGGCGGAAAAAGATATCAATACGGGAAACATGCCCGTCGACACCAGCAGCGTCGACTCCAAGGTTGTCGTCCGGGACGGGGATACTATTGTCATCGGTGGTATCCTCAAGACGGCGGATGACAAGACAACCAGCGGGGTGCCCTGGCTGTCCGAGATCCCCATCCTCGGCTGGCTTTTCAAGTACGAAACGATTACTAAGACCAGGCGGGAACTCCTCATTTTCCTGACTCCCCGTATCCTTAAAGCGGAGGAGGCAGCGCATACACGGATGTAAAGGGTAGCTATCCGGGAAGAATCCTCCCGGATGGACTTACAGAGGTACATTGCCGTTTTGCGGCCCCGGCGCTGCCCCCATATCCAGTTCAAAGACCCTTGTTGCTTTGTTTCCGTCCGGATCAGTCGCGGCGGCGCCGAATAGCAGTTTCCCTGAGTAAACCCGCGCCGGCGTCCAGATAATCTTTCCCGTGTTTCCGTCGATAGTCATTCCCTCCACAAAGGGAGAAGTCAGGGAATAGACGACCTTGTCGCCGTCCGGGGCGGCCCCGGTCAACTGGATTCCGAACGGTTGTCCCAAGCGGACCTGGGGAGTTAATATCTTCATCTCCAAAGCCGGAGGTGGGCTGTTGACAACCACGCTCTGGCTCTCCGCAGGCGGTCCGGCGACGCCGTCACGGAAGGCCGTCGCCACAACGCTGACCCGATCCCCGCGTTTGAGGGAGGTGTCTTTCAGAACATTGGCTGTTGCTTCGGGGATGAACTGGTCATTGCGCTTCCACTGGTAGGTGAAGGTAATTTCTGCGGTGTCCCCGCTGACGAGAGAGACGACTGCCGTGATCGGATCTGTCGCCACGGGCTGGGTGGGGGTGACCCGGACGGCGGCGATGATGAGGCCGGTTCCTTCCGCACCGGCCGTGCTTTTGGCTGCCGACGCTCCGGAAGTCGCCGTTTCCACCCCCGTCGCCACCGCCGCCGATGTTTCCGTCTGGACACCGGCGGGCGGAGCGGGCGCTGTCGCGGAGGAACGGTTCCATTGCCAGATGATTATCACTGCGCTGAAAACGGCAAATGCGACGATAGCGCTCTTGACGTCAAGTTTCTTCCGCGCTGCGGGTTTTCCTTTTGGCTGCTGGGACCGGGGAATGGGAATAGGAATGGCCTTTGCTGTCGTTACTTTTGGTTTTTTCACTGAAAATACACCTCTGAAATCCCGCCTGTTTTTTCTACTGCATCCGGCGATCCTTCCAGTAAAGGATATTGGTCATACTCGCTGTCGAGGGGGCGTTTCCCAGCTTTTGCGTCAGGGCGCT
>JAPLJZ010000036.1 GCA_026388335.1 Deltaproteobacteria bacterium | reverse complement strand
GGCTTGGCCCGGTTTGATATAAAAAGCTTCAGTAGCCGCATTTCCTGTTCCGTCAGCTTGACTTCCCCCGAGCGGCATTGGGCGGTGAAGGTGTCGAAATTGATGATGTTATCGCCAAAAGAATAGGTTGACCCCAATTGGGTCGAGCTTCTGGCGCCCTTTGCCGGTTCCTGGTTCCACTCCGACCGTGTCATGAGCCGATCCACCCTGAGGAGAAATTCGTCGAGATGAAAGGGCTTGGACAGATAATCGTCGACACCGTAAGCAAGGCCCTTCACCCGGTATTCCGGCTCACTCTTGGCCGAAAGGATGAGAATGGGCAGCTTCTCATCTTCGATGCGGATGTGACGGAGAACGGAAAGGCCGTCTATACCGGGAAGCATGATGTCGAGGACGATGAACTGGGGACGCCAGTTCCGCCACTCCCGCAGCCCCGCCATGCCGTCTGGGGCAAGCTGGACTTCATAGCCTTTCAGGGACAGATTAAGTCTGAGCCCCTCGGCGATGTGCAGATCATCCTCGATGATAAGTATCCGCTTCTTTTCCGAATCTTTCAATTAAAATGCACCTCCAAAATCCCCCTGTATCCCCCTTTGTCAAAGGGGGCCTAAAAGAAATACACCTTTAAGTCAATGACATTGATCGCCATAAAACATGGTCATGCATTGCCGGCGGGCCGGGGCAGGTGAAGTATGAACGCCGCACCTTTCCCCTGACCATCACTCTCTGCGGTCATACCGGCACGGTGGAGCAGGGCGATCTGCTCGACAAGGTAGAGGCCAAGGCCCGTTCCCTTCGCCGTCATGTCATCTGTCTGCCCCACCTGGTAGAACTTGCGGAATATTTTCTTCGTTTCCCCTTTTTCGATGCCCATACCGTTGTCTTCAAATCTCACGTCGATGCCCTTTTTGTGGGGCACAAACCGGATGTCGATCCGGGGTTGGTCCGATTGGTTGTATTTGATCGCATTGGTGCACAGGTTCATCAGCAGCATGTCGAATAATGGCAGGTTAAGCCAGTAAAAGTGGGCTTTTTTTAAAGGATTATGGATGGCGATTTCGCAGCCGCGAAAGAGGTCGGCGTTTTTCGCGCAAAATTCTTCAATATTTTCAACAATATCAACATGGGTGAAGTCTTTCTGGTAGCTCTTACTTTCGATGCGGGCCAGATCCAGGATGCGGTTGATGTTTTCCAGGAGGCGGTTCACATCATGAATCATGAAATCGAGGTAGCGGAGTTGGTCTTCCCGGGGCAATTCGTACTTGGCGAAGGTGTCCAGGTAAAGGCGGAGGGAGGCCACCGGGGTCTTCAGTTCATGGGTAAAATTATTGATGAAGTTTCTCTGCATCCGGTAGAGCCGCCATGTCTTCTCGTTATAGACGAAAATGGTGAACACCCCCGTCAGGATGAGCCCGACAAGGATGGAAAGGACAAGGATGACAACCCAGGTCTTGATCTCTAAAAACTGCGACGGGTCCAGGTTGTATTTTTTAATAATCTTTTGTAATCCAGTACTTACCTCAATATACCAGTAGATGTACAGAAAGAGGGAGGCGGCCAGGGCCGCAATCGACAGGATAAAGATCAGGACTGGATGGAAAAACCATTTTACACGGTTCATAGGCGCTGGACGTTGCTACACCAGCGCAGGCCGACTGTCAACGGCGGATTGGGGCCGATGGTCTGTGGGGAATGTAAAACTAATGTAAAATCAGTAATTAGGGCTTTCATTTCTCAGTAAACTTTTCTAAGAGGAACGCCAGAATTGTGAAGCTATCATAACCGAACCGAGAGGAGATCTTTATATGGCAACTGCCAAGCCCCCCGTCCACCCCTTGAGAACGCGCGCCAATATCCTGCTTGCCGGCGTTTTTGGTCCCTTTGCCCAGGATGACCAGTATGGAAGCCGTAAAAACAATCCGATGGAGCTCTACCATAATCAGGTTACCCGTCTCCAGGGCGGTTTTTCCCTGCGCATGTTCCACCGTACCTTCGGACTCCTGATGATTCAGGCGAATATAGAAGCCCCCTGCACGGTTTTGGACTTTCCGACGCTAAAGGATTTTATCAGGGAGATTCAGAATCACGAGTATGACATCGTAGGGATCGGAGCCATTCTGACCAATGTCGGAAAGGTAAAAGAGATGTGCGACCTCGTCCGGCGTTACCGGCCGGAAGCGACGATTGTCGTGGGCGGTCACATTGCTGCCCGGGAAGACCTGCACCGGGTAATTGACGCCGATTACATCGTCCGGGGAGACGGTATCCGCTGGTTCCGCCAGTTTTTGGGGCAGGACGAAAAGGCCACGATAAGCCATCCCATGGTCCTTTCCGGCTTTTCTGGCCGCATCATGGGCATTGAACTTCCCCATAGAAAGGGACACACCGCCGCCATTCTGATCCCTTCCGTGGGGTGTCCTGTGGGTTGTAACTTCTGTTCTACCTCCGCCTTCTTTGGAGGCAAAGGCAATTTCGTCAACTTCTACGAAACGGGGGACGAACTCTTTTCCGTCATGTGCCAGATGGAAGAAAAACTTTCGGTTCGCTCCTTCTTTGTCCTCGACGAAAATTTTCTCGTTCACCGCCGCCGTGCCCTCCGCCTCCTGGAGCTGATGGAAGAGCACGGGAAGTCATGGTCCCTCGATATTTTCAGTTCCGCCCGGGTAATCGAGTCCTATTCCATCGACCAACTCGTCAGGCTCGGCGTGACCTGGGTGTGGATGGGTCTGGAAGGCGAGGATAGCACCTATCGAAAACTCAGTGGCGTCGATACCCGCAAGCTGGTGAAGACACTTCAGTCGCACGGAATCCGCGTTCTGGGTTCTTCCATCATTGGCCTCGAAGATCACCGGCCGGAAGATATGGACAGGATAATTTCTTACGCCATCGACCACGATACCGATTTCCACCAGTTCATGCTCTACACCCCCAATCCCGGCACGCCTCTTTACCAGAAACATTCGGAGGAGGGGAACATCCTCTCCGAGCAGGAATTGCCTCTTGCCGACCGGCATGGACAATACCGCTTCAGCCATCGTCATAAACATATTACAGAGGGCAGGGAAGAAGGAATCCTCCTTAAGGCTTTTCAGCAGGATTTCGAGGTGAACGGCCCCAGCCTGTATCGCCTCATCCGTACCATGCTGAAAGGCTGGCAACGCTATCAGGACCATCCGGACCCGTGCGTACGGGATCGGTATGCCTGGGACACGGCGCCTCTTAGTACCGCCTACACAGGGGCGGTTTGGGCCATGAAAAAGTGGTACCGGAAAAATGACGACATGAGACAGAAAATAGATGAGTTGCTGAAGGACCTTTATCGGACCTACGGATGGAAGACGCGGTTGTTAAGCCCCTTCATCGGTTCTTATGCTCTGGCTTGCCTCATCCGTGAAGAGCGGCGCCTGAAAAAAGGCTGGGCCTGTGAACCTTTATCCTTCGTCAACAAGAACGCCGCGGCGCTGGCCCTGAGAAAAACCCAGCGCCTCCGTCTTGACGTCGCCATTCCCGAGACGTCGCCGGCCTCATCGTCTTCGTAATTACAACGGGGTCAGACTTACTTATTGACATTTGACGTTAAATGTCAATAAGTAAGTCTGACCCCGTTATCCTACAATCCCAGTTTCCGGTCGATCTTGAGCTTGTTGACGGCGAGGACTTCCCCCGTCTCCACGCGGAGCAGTTTCAGGAAAATTTCGTAGTTGTCCTGAGAAAGGTAAATCTTCCCCGTGATGATCATCCTTGCCCCCATAAGCTTTCCGGCGGCGGCGGCGCTCCTGTCGTCCACAATTCCCGTTCCCTGGAGCTTGAGTTCATCAAGGATTTTCTGCATATCCTTGCGTTCCACGATCCGGAAAATCTTGTTCTTCGCGAGGGAAAAGCTCATCTGTTCGGTGAAATACTCAGCATTGGAGTTCGTCGCCGGTTTTTCCGGGGAAAAGGGAATGAGGCTGGCCGCCGTTCCCTTCGCGATCTGGATGGATGAGTAGTCGATGAGTTGGGAAACGGCCTGCTCAAAGAGTTTCTGGAGGGTGTCGCCTCTTAGTTCATCATCCCGAGGGACAGCCTGGAAATAAGCATCTCCATCCGTCAGGGGCTGGTCGGAAAGATAACTCAGCTCTTCCTTTGTGAAACGGATGATAATGCTTTCCAGCTTGTCGGTCTGGAAATTGGCCCCCGTATGGTGGCTGACGCTTCCTTCTTTCCCGCCTTCCGCTTCCCCCCGCTCACCGTAGGTCAGAAAGATATATTTGGCATAAGTGTACTGGGAGATCTGCCGCAGGATATATTCACCGGAGATATCCAGACCCCCCGTGCCGATGGTGAACATTTTGATACCTGCTTTGCGGGCGTCATGGACGGCGTTCACGTAGGTATATTTCTGGCCGTAATCGAGATGGGCCGTAGCGTCGGTGATGATATAACACAGTCGGATACCGTCCTGATTCCACTTGATCTTTTCGATGCTGTCCTGAAGGGCGGACTGGAGATCTTCCGGATTATCGCCCCCGCCACCAGCCGTTACCTGGTTCAACTCGGCGCGGAATTTTTCGAGATCTGCCGTCAGGGGAATGACCTGGGTGACGTATTCATCGCCCCGGTCCTTGTAAAGGACCATCCCGAAGCGGATTTTCGGTTTTGAGGAGAGGGAGGCCAGGTTCAGGTTGATGATTTCGATGGTGTTCTTCAGACGGCTGATTTCCTCCCCCATAGAGCCGGTGGTGTCCATGATGAAGAGGATATCGAGGGGCGTGTTCTCCGGGACGTACCGCGACCGGTCAAGGCGCACCGCCAGCTCCCGGGGCCCCTGCCGGTCGATGACGATCTCCCGCTCCGCCTGTTGATACGTGATCACGGCCCGGTAGCGGGAAAGAGGCTTGTCGTATTCGGAAGGAAAGAACAGAAAGGTTCCGTCGGCGTAGCTTTTTCCTTCACACAGGCGCCGCTGGCCGTCATAAATGGCAATCCCGGCGTTGGCTACGGCCTTGTCCTCCTTGTCGCGTACCTTCAGGATGATCCTTTCTTCAACAGGGATGGCATAGTGGCGGACCTGGTTTTCGTATTTCTGTAAAAAGGAGACGAAATAATTGAATTGCTTGTTATCGTCAGCAAAACCGGCCTTCAGGCCCGAGGTGGACGGCACCGCCGCCGCAGGTCGGGAGAGGCGCGGCGCCGGGGCTCCCGACGCCTTCGCTTCTGCTGCTTCCGTCCTTTGTTTCATCGGCCCGTCGAACTCCTTCATGATGTGGCTTTTATCCGCTGTCTTCATGGAGTCACTTTTAGAAATCGATTCCCCATCGTTGACAGTGACTTCTCTACCTGATGATTTATCTGGTTTGAGGGGAGGGGTAGGAGAAGCAGGCGTCGAGGTGATGACGGGAGAAGCCCCATCTTTTTCTGTTTTCTTGGCAGTTTCCATGCCCGCGCAACCCATAACGATCATGACGATCAAGGCAATGACGATGACGGCAATTTTTTTCGAATGCATGTGCGATTCCTTCCTGCTAAAAGCCTTTTAAAATTGAAAGAGTTGCGAAAAGTCATAATAACCGTTTCATGTTTCCGACGTGACGATGGACCATGACGACTTTGGGAGACGGAGTATAGGGGAGACATCCTTACTCCGTCAAGTCTTATGTAGGGTGCCATAGAAAATCATTCAATCTGTTTGCCTTAAGGGTCATTTTTTGTTAAGAGTAAAAATAATGAAAGAACTGAAGGAAAAAATAGATGCCGTTCTCGATATTAAGTGCGAAGCACTGTATCTTCATGAACAGATTCTCAGCGGCTCGACAGAGGCCTATGTAGAAATTGAAAAGAAATATGAAGAACTGGTGGATAGATTTTACGAACATAACGGTGAAGAAATTAAAGAACGGCAATATAAGACGGCCAGAAATGATTATGAATATTTAATGGTCCTGATCGAACAATTATTGAATACGTACCGGGAACAGACATTAAAAGATAAGCAAGAATCGAGGGAGAGAAAATGACCGATTATTGGGTAAAAATTAGCGAAAAAGAAGATGAGGAGATTCGCCGGCATCATTATTTTGTGACAGCCAAAGATATGAAGGAGGCCAGAAAGGTGGCTCAGGAGTTCATCAAGCATTTCTGCGACGAAGACGACGAGCCTGAAGCCATTGACAATGGTTTTGCCTTCTGCAACCGGGCGATTACCGTGCATATTGCCGATATCAAGGAGACCACCCGGGAAGAATTCAAGGAATTCCTCCTGAAAACACATACCATTGACTGGAAGTAAATTTCCCAAGTATTCGAGTTAATCGCAAAAGCCTGCCCCCCCTCACCCTCGCTGGGAGAGGGTTAACGAGCGTCTTTCCTGGTCTTTCTCGATTTTTTCGCCTCCACTGACTTAACTGCCTTTTCCGCGGCCCGGACGAGATCTATGCCGATGTCGCTTGCCCACTTATCGTAAACCGGCTTTGTCTTGACCTTGAAGGCCTGGAACTGTGCCGGCGTCAGCAACGTGATCTCCATGCCGTTCTTTTTTAGGATATCCAGGAAGGCGGCGCTGTCCGTGAGCCCTTCCCGAGCCGCCTTTTTCTGCCAGCTTGCCGCTTCCCGGGCGGCCTTGCTGATGATCTCCCGGTCTATCCTGTCTAAGGCGTCCCATGTTTCCTTGCTGGCCGCAAAGATCAGTGGGTCAATCGCATAGTGCCAGAAGGTGATGTATTTATTTACCTCCCAGAGCCGGTAAGGGATTGTGATGGAAGCGACGGGATTTTCCTGGCCGTCCACCGTGCCCGACTGGAGAGCGCTCAGGACTTCTCCCCAGTTCATGGCCACAGGATCGGCCCCCAGGGACTTGAAGATGTCCGTGAAGATTGGCGCCCCGACGACACGGATCTTGAGGCCCTGCAGGTCTTCTGGGGTGTGAATTGCCCGTTTGCTATTGGTGATCTCCCGGAAGCCGTTTTCCCCCCAACCCAGGGCAATTGCCCCTTTATCAGCGAGAATTCGGAAGATCTTTCTACCGACTTCACCGGCCTCCAAGGCATCAACAGCTTTGTACTCATTATGAAAGAGAAAGGGCAGGGAGAACAGGTTCAGTTCTTTCACCGTTGTGGACCAATTAATGGTCGAGGCGAGGGCAAAATCGGCGACGCCCTGTTGGAGGAGCAGGAACTCGTTGGTCTGTTTCCCCGCATAGAGCTGGCCGCGGAAGTAAGGTTTGATCACAATCCGTCCGTCCGTCCGCTTTTTCACCAAATCGGCGAACATCTGGGCCCCCTGTCCCCAGGGGCTGGTAGGTTCTACTACGACGCTCATCCGGTACTCTGCCTTGTAAGCCGCCATACCTGGCGCGGCCATGGCAATAAAGAACAGGCAAAATACCGTTAATCCCAGCCATACATTCTTCATAACCCGCCCTCTTTTTTTGTTGCTCGTCATGATTGCCGGCCGTTTTCCGCTTCCTGCTCGAAGGCCCCGGCGACGTCCTCTTTGTCTTTCTGAAAATAGCCCCCGTAATGGGTCTCAAACATTTCAATGATCTTGTCATATGGCACGTCGGCAAAGGCGCCGTGATCCGTCACATATTCCATATGGCGGCGCCCGTCCACATCGTAGGGATGAAAAATGGCGTCGTTTTCTCCGTCGAATTCGAGGGGCTTGATGTGGAAGCGTTCACAGAGGGAGCGGTTGAAGGTCGGGGTGACCTTGAGCCAGCGTCCATTGAGATAAAATTCCGTATAGCCGTGATAGATGAAAAGATCGGTCTTCATGACCTTCTTGAGCCGCTCCGTCGTGAGGTGATTGCGGACGTCGGCGAAGCGCAGGCGGCTGGGGATGCCTGTCGCCCTCCCCGTAGCGGCCAGGACAATGGCTTTGGCGACGCAGTAGCCGTAGCCCTTGCCGATGATCACACTGGCCCGGAAGGCTTCGGGGGTAAACTCAATCCGGTAAGGGTCGTATTGAATTTCGTCGCGGACGGCGTTGTAAAGTTTAATAGCCTTTTCTTTTTCCAAGGTTGCCCCTTCCACTACCCGATTGGCAAAAGCGATGACCGCTGGTGAATTACTGTCAATAAATCCGGTTGGTTGTAGAAATTCAGTGAGAGTGAGACTACCCTCTTTTCCCATGACGATTTCCCTCCTTGATTTATACACAACCACACAACTAATTGCGCACAGCGTCATTCCGGCGAAAGCCAGAATCCAGGAAAACACTGGATACCGGATCAAGTCCGGCATGACAAACTTGTGTGGCAGATGCGTCGTCGTGTATGGCAAAATTTTGCTTTCCTGCGCGGTGAGTATGGGCAATAAAGATCTGGGTGTCAAGAGGTTAGTAAATTTCGAATACCGTGATTGACGTCATCTTCAAGATGATGTAGGAAGTAATAAATTAACGTAATATTATAGAAAACATAAAATATCGAATTGATAACTTGAGAGGGGACAGATTTAAATCTCTCCCCGTACATTGGCGCCAGGGCGGGATACGGATGAAGGGAGCAGGGGGGGAATGAGAAAGTCGGTATGGAGGCGTTTTGTTTTCGCATTGGTTATCGTTGTCATCTGTAATTTGACAACCGCTTGTGGTATG
>JAPLJZ010000213.1 GCA_026388335.1 Deltaproteobacteria bacterium | reverse complement strand
TAATCTCGGCGGTGGATCTCCTCAATGGCATCGGCGTTTATGCCGGCCTCAGACCCATTCATGTGGAAGGGGCAACCGGTTATACGGATACCAATTATGTCGGCAAGGCGCAAAAGGCCCTCGCCGCCCTTAAAGAACTGGATTTTGTGTTTGTTCACGTGGAGGCCCCGGATGAAATGGGCCATGAAGGTAATTTAGCGGGAAAGATCAAGGCCATCGAAGATTTCGACGAAAAGGTCGTCGGCACGGTCCTCCAGGGGATTCAGGAACTGGGAGATGTCCGGATCATGGTTCTGAGCGATCATCCCACCCCTTTGGTCATGCGCACCCATGCCGCCGACCCCAGTCCCTTTGCCATCTACTCTTCCGTCACTATTGAAAACCGCCGTTCCGGTTTATCCTATGGAGAGACGACGGCAAAGACTTCGGGATTGATAGTGAGTCCCGGCTACAACCTGATGGACCTATTTATCAAGAAACAATAATTAAACAGGAGCGAGACATGTCAAATAAGGCGGCAAAACAGGAAATAACGGAACCGGACAAGATACAAGTGCTCTTGGGGCAAGTAAGGGACTATGTCCTGACCCATAAGCGAAATATCGCCGTTGCGACGACCATCGTGTTGGCAGTATTTTTATTGATAGGAGGATGGGCCTACTACCGGCAAACGGAAGAGACGAAGGCAATGAACCTCTATAATAAAGCGGTCATGGACACAATCCGGGTCAGAATGGCTGGTCAGGATGCGACCGCCGCCGTCAAACCGTTGCAGGAGGTAATCGAAAAATATCCGTCCACGGAAGCAGCGACGCTGGCCCGGTACCGGATCGGGAACGCCTATCTCAATGCCGGCCAAATCGATGCGGCGTTAAAGGCCTTTCAAGGATACCTCAAGGATAAATCGGGAGAAAACGAGTTGACCGTCCTGGTTTACAACGGCATGGGCAATTGCTACGAGGTGAAGAAGGATTATAATAACGCCCTGCTGAATTACGAAAGGGCCTTGAACGCCAAGGCCGGTAAACCCTTTGCGGGAGATATTCTGGTCAATCTTGCCAGAACATATGAAGCCATGAAGGATAATAAAAAGGCTGTCGAATATTACCAGAAATCAATGGATAAAACAAATGATCCGGCGATGAAGCTTATCATTGGAAGAAAAATTGCTATCCTTGGATAGCAAACACCGGGGAGCGTATCTATGAAAGTATTGATGTCAGGAAATGAGGCCATCGCCAGAGGCGCCTATGAATGGGGCATACGGTTCGGGGTCGGATATCCGGGAACGCCAAGCACAGAAATTCTTGAGGAATTTTCAAAATACGACGGCGTTTACGCCGAGTGGGCCCCCAATGAGAAGGTCGCCCTCGAAGTAGGGATCGGGGCCGCAGTGGCCGGCTCCAGAGCCCTTGTCACCATGAAGCATGTCGGGGTAAATGTCGCCGCCGATCCCCTGTTTACGGTCAGTTATACGGGCACCAACGGCGCCCTGGTCATCATCACAGCCGACGACCCTTCTCTCCACAGCTCCCAGAACGAACAGGATAACCGTAACTATGCAAAATTCGCCAAGATTCCCATGCTTGAACCTGCGGACAGTCAAGAGGCGAAGGAATTCATAAAGATTGCCTTTGCCCTCAGCGAGGAGTTTGATACCCCCGTTTTCCTGCGCACCACGACCCGGGTATCCCATTCCAAGTCGGTGGTGATAATAGAAGATCCTCTGCCTACGGAAGACAAGACGGAGATTCGCATCACACCTTCAAAATATGTCATGGTGCCGGCAATGGCCAGGCTCAGGCGTTTGGAAGTAGAAAAGCGGATGCAGAACCTCAAAACTTTTGTCGAGTCCTTTGCCGAAAACAGGATGGAGATTAACAGTGCCGAGGTGGGAGTCATCACCGCCGGGATGCCCTACAATTATACCAAAGACGTCTTCCCGGAATTCTCCTATCTCAAACTGGGCATTGTCCATCCCCTGCCGGAAAAACTCATCCGCGAATTTGCCGCAAAGGTAAAAAAACTGTATGTGATAGAAGAATTAGATCCGTTTATCGAGGAGCAGATCCTGGCGATGGGAATTGAGGTAGCGGGCAAGGATGTCTTTCCCTTCACCAATGAATTCGATCCCGGGGTCATCGAAACCGCCCTCAAAGGTAAACCGCCGACCGCCGTCAAACTGCCCGAGGTCGCGATCCCCCCCCGACCGCCGAATCTCTGTCCCGGCTGCCCGCATCGGGGACTTTTCCATGTCCTGGGAAAGCTCAAGGCATTTGTGGCCGGAGATATCGGCTGCTATACCCTCTCTTTCATGAAGCCCCTGGAGGGAATGCACTCCTGTATCTGCATGGGGGCCAGTATCGGTATGGCCCACGGGATGAGCAAGGCCTTGAAGGAAAAAGGAAAGGGAAAGGTTGTCGGGGTGATCGGGGATGGGACCTTTCTTCATTCCGGCATAACTCCCCTGCTCAATATGGCCTATAACCAGGGAGATGCCGTCATCGTAATCTGTGACAATCGGACCACGGCCATGACAGGGATGCAGGAACATCCGGCCACCGGCTACACCCTTCAGGGCGTAAAGGCTAAGGAACTGGAT
>JAPLJZ010000260.1 GCA_026388335.1 Deltaproteobacteria bacterium | reverse complement strand
TGTCCAGGATATCTTCCTGACCGAGACGGCGCGGCTTGCCGATGTGGTTCTTCCCTCCGCCTGTTTCGTCGAAAAAGACGGCACCTTCTCCAATACGGAAAGACGGGTCCAGCGGATCAGAAAGGCCCTCGCCCCGCCCGGGGAGGCCAGAAGCGACTGGGAAATCATCGTCGCTATTTCCAACCGCATGGGCTATGCCATGAATTATTCCTCCGCTCAGGAAATCATGGAGGAGATCAGCCAGGTGACCCCCAGTTACGGCGGGATCACCTACAAGCGTCTGGAGAAAAATGGTCTCCAATGGCCCTGCCCCACCCCGGACCACAAAGGTACCAAATTTCTCCATAAGGATCGTTTTACCCGTGGTCTGGGTTTGTTCCACGCGATCGAATATATTCCCCCGGCGGAGTTGCCTGACAAAGCCTATCCCATGTTCCTATCCACCGGCCGGGTCTTGTATCATTACCACACGGGAACGATGACGCGTCTGTCGGCAGGGGCAATGGAACGCTGCCCGGAAAGTCTTGTGGAAATAAATCCCCTCGATGCGGACAAACTGGGTATTGAGGACGGCCAGATGGTCAAGGTATCGTCCCGCCGGGGCAAAGTCACGGCCAAGGCAAAGCTGACGGAAAAGTCGGCAGCCGGATCTATCTTCATGAACTTCCACTTCCATGAGGCGGCAGTGAACCTGCTGACCAATCCGGCCCTGGATCCCATCGGCAAGATTCCCGAGTACAAGGTATGCGCCGTCAAAGTGGAAGCGGCGTAACGGTTCCCTGTCATGAATGTTTGATTTGTCAAATAAATTAAATAAGGAGGAATGGAATGCCACGCTGGACTTACAAAACAAATATTATTGATCTGGATAAGGTTATCCCCCCAGACGCAATTGAATGCGATCTTACCGGGGACTGTATGGTCAATGATTTGCAGGGAAAAGGGCTTGCCCACTTTAAGGGCATGCTCGACAAAGAAGGCGAAAGTGAATGGGAATTGGTTCAGTGCCAGTATCATGGCGCTAAACTGCTCTGCATTTGGAAGAAAGAAGTAAAAGAGGCATTTGCAAGTTAGTCGGCATAGTACTTCTGCTGCTCGCTTGTCGTCTTAATTCAGGCGGCTGTCACCGATTTACAGGAAATTCACTAATGGGTGGTTGTGTTTGGTGAACCCGAAAAATGCGAGTTTCCTTTTGTGTCGCAATTTTATTAAAGAAACGGAGGAATCGAAATGGCTTTTAATGCACCACCGAAAATGGTCGGTCTTGTCGGCAACGCAGGGGTTTACAAGTCGAAACTGTCAATTTTTCAGTTTCTGCTGCGAGGTTTCATGGCAGGGGCTTATATTGGTATTGGCGGGGCACTGGCAACAGTATGTTCAACCGGAGTGGCGCCATTCCTCGGCGCCGGATTCGCAAAAATGATCGGGGGAGCGGTGTTCCCCGTCGGCTTGATCGCCATCGTGCTAACCGGTATGGAGCTTTTTACCGGTGATTGTATGCTCGTTCCTATGGCAGCCATGATGAAAAGATGTACCTGGGGTTCAGTATGGAGAAACTGGTTTTGGGTATATATAGGCAATATCATCGGTTCCGTTTTTTATGCCTATTTAATGGCCGTTGGTCCTCTCGTTGATGGTACGGCAAGCGGATCAATGGTTGTTAACGCCTTCGGCATAAACGCCATAAATATTGCCGTCGGTAAAATTCTGACTTACAAAGCTGTTGGCGCGGCGGGAATATGGTCATGTTTCATGAAGGCGATTGGTTGTAACTTCCTCGTTAACATCGCCATCCTCCTCGCCATTACCGCTGATGATGTGGTCAGCAAGTTTTTCGGAATCTGGTTCCCGATCATGGCCTTCGTTGCCACCGGTTTCGAGCACTGTGTTGCCAACATGTATTTTTTACCCACCGGAAAATTCTTAACCGACTGGTATCCGGCAACAATCACGAAAATAGGTGGTCTATTGCAAGCCAATAACGGCCTTAGCTGGATCGATGTGTGGTTCTGGAATCTAATTCCAGTTACCATAGGAAATATCGTGGGGGGATTCTTGTTCATTGGCGTCGTTTACTTCTTTATGTTCAGAAGTGAAGTCCCCAAGGATTAGTGGTGGCGTTCAATTGTCTCTATTTGCTTGGATAGCATTTATCGCATGTTCAGCGGCGGTGCTGATACATTATATGGAGGTTCGGGACACCCGTTTTTTGATCTATGCAATTCCCGGGTTAATTCTCCTTATCGTTATTCCTATGACGTTGGCATGGATGAGCCGCAGAACATTTACCCAGGCGGAAGCCGAACACGACCAAAGCGCCCGACCATACAAGATTGGTAAAATCAACATGGCAATAGCGGGAGCAGTTGTCAGCATAACCGGAGAGGTTCGAGATATCTCCTTCAAATGGCTTAACAGACCGCATTACCAAGTGAAAGACGACACCGGGAACATAAGAGTTATCATGTTTACGGCACCCGCAGACGAAATAAAACGGGGAGAGAAGGTAGATGTACTTGGGGTAGTAGTAAAGAATCTTTTTGATCGTCGCAACCCCGCTATATCTGCCGTCAGCATAAAAAAACGAAACAACAAGACATCGTAAACAAGGAGGTAATTATGGATTCGCGAGAAATAACCTTTTTAATCGGATTTTTAACGCTTGGCGTGGCCCCTATTTTCGCCAAACATCTTTCTGCAGGGACAACGGAAATGATTATGTTACTGGGAATGATCATTGCAACATCAACAGCTTTCTGCAAAACATCAAAATAACAAAAAGTGATTCCTTGGGGGCGGGATTCAACCGCCCCCTTTCTCTACACAAAATATCCATCCCCCTTCCAAAAGGATCGCTCCAAACCGCAGTAAACGCCGTTTAACTTTTCTAATAGGACTTGAAACCTTTAACAATACAGAGTATATATGCCCCACTCGCATATTCACGAACATTTCACGTTAGAAGGGAAGAAAGTTGAAAAGACAAGTCGCTGTCACTTTTGAAGACGACCTGATCAGGGTGGTTTATTCACGCCAGGATAAAGGCAACCTGACTGTTGAAAAAACCATCGTCCTCAATAATGAAGACTTCGACGGCTTCCTGAAGAAGAATAAAATGCCGAACATCACCGTCGTGTATCCTTTTCGTAAGTTTTACAGCGACGTCTTTCCCGCCCCGCCGGTCAAGAAGGCATATCTCGATACCATCGTTCAGGCAGAGATAAGAAAACGCTTTCCGGAATTGAGTTCCTTCTCATTTTTTTATACCGTGCTTGTGGATAAATCACCCGAAGAGAAGGGCGCCCGGGATGTTTTTTTCTTTGTCGTCGATAATGCCGAGATTGACGCAATTGTTGAGAGGTTTGATAGGCACGGTAAAAAAATCAGGATTATTTGTCCTGATATTGTTGCGCTTTCGAATATTTTCCGTTTACAGGACACAAAAACCCCAAAAACCGTCCTGTGCCTGCTGGCGTCAAATACAGACAAAACTCTTTTTCTCGTAAAAAATGGCTATATTCGCTTTATCAGAGTTACACAGTCCGCCGGGAAGGATTTGCAGGATGCAGACATCGTCAATATCAATATGACGATTAGCTATTGCCAGCAGCAATTAAGATTAAATCCGGAACAGCTTGTCTTATTGAACGGCACAATAAAGGATGATCAAGACAAACCCATCATCCCCACCATTCAGCTAACCTCCCATGAAAAGGTAGTGCTCCCGGAAGACACATTCCGTGATTTTATCATACCCCTGGCTGCCATTATATCCGGCGACATCCTGAAGGACGAGAATCTTCTACCAAAAAAATATAAAACGATCTACGTACAGCGATTAGCGGTAGCCTATTCCATCCTTTTCTTTCTCCTCCTTTCTTTCATCGGAATTGGCTTTTTACTTGTCAACCTTACAGAAATATCTTCTCTACGGGGAAAGATAGAATTGCTGAGAAAAGATATTGTGGGAACCGATGCGGTTATTGCCCATTATGACAAAAGTTTTTCGGAACTGCAACAAATTTTGCCCCTGATTACCCACATCAATGACGCCCGATCGGGAACAGGTATCAAAGAGGCGCTGATGATGCTCAGTTTTTTGCCCATGGAAAACGTCGATATACAAGGCATTCAAATAAGCAACGGCAAGGAGTCGCTACAGATGCAAATCTCTGGAACTATCAAGGCGAAAAACTACGGAAACATGTATAACACCTTTCTTAAACTGCTCCACAGCTTTCATCAAGATTCCGGGACAACGATTCTTTCACAAAAAATGGATCTCAAGAACGGCCAATTTCAGATTGAGGTTAGGCACAAGGCAAGGTAATACCAGACCGGACTTAGGGATGAAAAAATAGAAATGGAGAATGTCTATGGAGAATGTAAAGCAATGTCCTTTTTGCGCTGAGGTTGTGAACGTAAAGGCCCATGTATGCAAGCATTGTCAGAGCTTTCTTGGCGGCGGTGATGTTAACAAAGACGGGTCTATGGTGAAGGTAAGGTTGAAAACTCCGGATAAGATTTATATCGGCGAGATATTTATTCCCTCTCACCTTGGGCGGGTCAGCGATGTGATAAATGATTCAAGATCTTTTATCGTCCTCTCTAATGCCAGGGAGGAGACAAAGTCCGCCGATACAATTCTCGGCATCCTGGCAATTAACAAAACCGTCATAGAATGGGTTCGGTTTCTTGGATCTTCATAAGCGGCCAATTGCAGAGCGAGTTTTGAAACAAGGCACAATAGTATAAGCGTACCAGACAGGGCTTATGGACAAAAATTTGAAACGATTACTTATTTATTATACCCTCTCCGCCCTGGGTGTGACTTTTATACTTTCGGTAACCGTCCTCTCCCATCAATATACCGCCAGCCTTGCGAAAACATTGAGTCAGTTTCAGGCCCTCAAGATTAATAATGTTAAGATGAAGGGGGCGATCAAAGAGATTGAAAAAACCACCGCGAGGATCGATTTGTTAATCCCTGCCAATTATAAGACAGAAGAGATGGAAGAGAGGATACTGACAGCCATCGATTCGATAAAAACCCGCATGAAAGGTGTAAATATCACGTTAGGAACCTTTGATAGAAAGGCAAATGAACTTGCCCTTCCCATCGCCTTGACGGGGACAATAGACGACTATGCAATGTTCGTGAATGAAATAAGCTATTTACAATCTATTGTTTCCCCCGTTATGTTTATCGATAACGTATCGATAGCGAAAGGAACCTCTGAGACAAGGGGAGAGGTCTCCTTTGAAATCAAAGGCGCCATGAAAATTACCTCGCACCCAAAGGGCGGCAAGTTATGAATCATGATCAAAAAATTATCATTTTTTTGGTATTAGTCCCGCTGGTCGCAATTTTGACAATCTTTATGGCTTCAAAAGTAAATCTTGATTTATCCCTCTCCCCAACGGAAAAGAGGCTCCTTAACTTTAACTATGGAGCTATCCCCAACATTTTCGAACGAACGATGGCCGGTACAAGCTCACTTAAATGCCCGATTACCCTTTCGAAGTCATCGGCAAAGGGATTCCCGGAAACCCCTCTTGAAAAGATCTCTCCGCCATCATCACCAGCATCTGTATCTGTATCGGCAACAGAAAAAAGGGTGTCTATGATTCTCATCAACAGTAAGAGGAAAATTGCTATTATTGACGGCAGGCTGGTTAACGAGGGTGACCTCATCGACAAATACATGATTTCGAGAATTGAGAAAGACAAGGTTTTATTGAAAGGAAAAGAGGGTGAAAAATGGCTGAAGATAGAATAGATGGATCGCGTTTGAAATGGGCGTCTTCATCTGTGTTTAAGTTCCTTTTCTTTACGATATTAACCGTTCTGCTTTCGTCATGTGCCTATACGGATAATTTGTTGGATATAAAAAGAGAAGTGCAGATACCAAAAGCGGCTGCCAGCCCATCGGCGGCGGAAAAAACCCCCGCGCCATTAAAGACACCGGACTTCGTTCCCGTCCATGAAGATGTTTCCCCTGTAAAAACAAGGATAGTCGATCTCTCGGCGCGAAATACGCCCTTGCGGGATGTCCTTTTTATCGTCGCCGAGGCAACGGGTCTTAACCTGGTCATGGAAAGGGATGTCAACCCCGAAATTCCGATCACTTTAAGTCTGAAAAATGTCACTGCGGAGGACGCCTTAAACAAGATTTTCACTTCCGTAGATTATTTCTATACCATCAAGGACAATATGCTCTATGTAAAGGCGACGGATACAAAAGTTTATGAATTAGGTCATCCGTCCATCATCCAGGCCTATAGCACCGATCTCGGCGGCGACATTCTCGGGGCTGCCATGTCGGGGAAATCCGGCGGCGGCGGCAGCAATACCTTGAAAGGCGCCATCTCTCAAAAATCAGAAAGTGACAAGAGCGCCTATAATTTCTGGGAAGTGATCGAGAAATCCGTCGAAAAATTGCTGGGGCCTGCGGGAGGATCGACCGCTCCCGGGCAACAGTCCTTTTCCGTGAACCGTTTGACCGGAACGATCCTCGTGACGGCAACGAAAAAAAACTTGGGAAAAGTGGAAACCTACATCAATACGGTTAAACAGGTCATGAGCAGGCAGGTTCTGGTAGAGGCCAAGGTCATCGAGGTCACCCTGTCGGACAGCCTGCAATTCGGAATCGACTGGACATCCGTCCTTTCCTTCAGCGACCGTCGCGTAACATCTCTTTCAACCGCCAATTTCTCCGGCATCGCAACCGCTACGCCTACAACGCCGGTTTTCGTCGCCTCCACGATCGCACCGGACTTATCGGCCATCCTGAAGGCCATCCAGGTGCAGGGAGAAATAAGGATACTGTCCAATCCCCGGGTAAATATTACGAACGGTCAGACGGCTATCCTGGGTGTGGGGACAAATACCTCCTATATCTCAAAGATTGAAACAACCCAGACGACCACGGCGGGCTCCGCCCCCACTATTACGTTTACCGTCGATACGGGCAGCGTCCTTTCCGGCATCATGATCGGCATTGTCCCTTATATCAGCGAAAGCGGCGAGATATCCATGTCCGTAACGCCCATTGTGTCGGACCTCGTCAAGCTTGAATCTCAAGGCTTGGGGACAACGGATTCCGCCGGAAATCGTCCCTACCTTATTCAGCTCCCCCAGATCGATCTCCGGCAGTTGAGCACAACGGTTAAGGTTAGAAGCGGCCAGATGATCGTCATTGGCGGGCTTATTGCCAAAAGGGAAGTCCTTCAAGACAGCCAGATTCCCGGTTTGGGAAGCATTCCCGTGCTCGGCTATTTTTTTAAAAGTAGAAATAAAGTAGTAAAAAATTATGAACTCGTTGTCCTGCTCCAGCCGGTTATTGTTTCGAGATAACTTCAAGATGACGACCATGCGATCAATAAACTTTTATGAGGATAACATCTTATGGCGAGACTAAGGATTGGGGATCTCCTTCTATCAAAGAAACTCATTGATGAAAATCAGATACAGATTGTCCTCGCCCAGCAGAAAATTACCGGCGAACTCGTTGGCGACCTGTTTGTCAAGCTGGGTTTTGTCACCTCCGAGGAACTGGGAATCATCTTGGCCGAACAGGCCGGGATGGAATATATCGACCTGAGCCGCTATCCCATCTCCGAAGAGGCCCTCAAACTTATTCCTCGGGATGTTGCCGAAAGCACAGGCTTCATTCCCATTGACCTGGTTGATGGCGCGTTGAGAATAGGAGTTACAAATCCCAGCAATATTATTGCCATCGATAAAGTTGTTTCCCTGACCAAAACGCAACCGAAAATATTCATGGTTGATCCTGACAATTTCCGTGAATCCCTGGAGAAGAGTTACTTTTTTCTTGAAAATCCCATCCAGCAAAGAAGAGATAAGATCATTGACGAAATCAAGGCATCCGGGACAGCGGCCGGGACAGAATTGATGTCATTGACAGACCTGATCTTCATGGACGGCATCCGCCAGAAGGCCACCGATATCCATATCACCCCGGCGCTGGATATCGTCCATGTTTTTTTTAGAATAGATGGCGTGTTGCGCTATGGACACGGCATCCCGAAGGTCGTTCATGCCGGTATCGTCTCCAGGATAAAAATACTCTCAAAACTCGATATAGCCGAAGCGCGACTGCCCCAGGACGGTTCATTCACTTATGAGTTTTTAAATAAAAAATACGACATCCGTGTATCTACCGTTCCCACGATATTCGGCGAAAACGTCGTGATGAGAATCCTCGCCGGCGCCGGCGCCCTGCTGAGGATCAACTCTTTAGGCTTTGACGAACAAGGGGCAAAGCAAATCAAGCGGTTGTTTCAGAAGCCCTACGGGGTGATTCTTATCGCCGGACCTACAGGCTCCGGAAAGACAACGACCCTTTATGCCGCCTTACGGGAGATCAACCGCTTGGAAAGGAATATCATCACCGTCGAAGATCCGGTGGAATACAAGTTGAGCATGATAAGACAGACCCAGGTCAACGAGAAAGCGGGGTATGACTTCGCCTTCGCAGCAAGAAACTTCATGAGACAGGACCCGGACGTCATGCTGATCGGAGAAATCCGGGATGAAGAAACGGCGGCCATTGCCATCCGCACTTCCATTACGGGACATCTCGTCCTCTCCACAATCCACACCAACGATGCGGTGACCACAATACCCCGGCTGCTGGATCTGAAAGTGGACAAGTATTTGTTGTCGTCTTCCCTGCTAGCCGTTATCGCCCAGCGACTGGCAAGAAAGATATGTCCGTTCTGCAAGACAACCCGTATTCTGAATGACGAAGAAAAACAACTTTTTCAGCACGATGGCTTATCGATCGAGGAGGCATTTATAGGAAAAGGGTGCAGCAAATGTAACGGTATCGGCTACTCGGGAAGGATCGTCATCGGCGAGATCCTGATTATCGACGACGAAATAAGAGATCTAATCTATGCCGACGTTCCCATCACCGCGATCCGGGCGGCGGCGGTGAAGAAAGGCATGGTCACTTTACAGAAAGACGGGTTGAAAAAAGTAGCGCAGGGGATTACCTCCCTGGAAGAATTGATTAGGGTAGCGGGATGAACAATTATCTCTTCAAGGCCGTCAACGTTAACGGTGAGGTGATCAAGGGGATTACAATGGGCCTTGACGCATCTTCCGTTCAGTCCAATCTGACGGACAAAGGCCTTTATGTTCTCTATATCAAGGATTCGAGCAGGTATCTCAAGATCATCTCAGATAAATTAACTATCTGGAGGATAAAAAGAAAAGACGTCATCGAGTTTTCATCAAGTCTTGCCATCATGCTGCGTGCAGGTGTCCCCATCATGACCGCGATGGAGGACATTATCGCCACCATGGCCAATGAATCAATGAAGGCCACCCTCACTGACATCAAGATAAATATTGAAATGGGCGTCAAATTTTCCGATGCCCTGGACCTCCATAAAAATATATTCCCCGATATACTCATCAGGCTGGTCAGGGTCGGCGAAGAAACGGGGCGTCTTGATCAGAGTCTCGCAGAGGTGGCAAGTCATCTTCAAAAACTGGAGGACCTTGCCGCAACTGTTAAGCGAGCGCTTATTTACCCCCTCTTTTCCTTAATTACTACGGGTGCGGCCGTCATCTTCTGGCTCGCCTATGTGCTTCCGAAAATCATGCAGGTTATTATCGGGTTAGGCGTAAAAATGCCGCTTTTGACGAATGTACTTTACGAAGTGAGCAAAATCACTGAAAAGTTCTGGTACGTTGCGCTTCTTATCCCCATTATGATCGTGGTTGCCCTTCAGTTGATGAAATTGAAGGCATCCACAAGATATTATCTGGATCTGCTAAAAATTAACCTTCCTATTGTCAAACTATTGTTTTACAATAAGTTACTTGCCTTGTTTGCGGAGCAGTTAAGGCTGATGATTTCCGCAGGTATTACCATCGATCGATCCCTTGACGTGGCCGCCGATGTCATGGGAAACGAGGTCTTTAAGTGTGCAATTATAAATTCCAAGCGGGAAATTATGGCGGGAGGGAAAATATCCGACGCCCTGGCTGCCCAGAAGATATTTCCACCCATGTTCATCAGAATGGTGTCCATCGGGGAGACAAGTGGCAATCTTGACCAGCAATTTGGCTTCCTTGCGGAGCACTACTATAGAATCGTCGATGATTTTTCAGACAAGATAGGCAAAATGATCGAACCGCTACTCATGATTTTCCTCGGTCTGCTCATGGGAATCATGATTGCCGGGGTTATGCTTCCCATGTATGATATCTTTTCAAAAATAGGTTCCTGATCAATGATGAACTACTTGGATTTTTTTCAGCTTCATGAAGACCCCTTCGGGTTGACGCCCGATACTTCTTATTTTTTTCCTTCGAAAATGCATAACGATATCCTCGCTTCCCTGAATTATGCGGTGGATCAGAAAGAAGGCTTTTCTCTCGTCATCGGTGAGCCGGGAACAGGAAAAACAACCATCCTCAAGATGTTCATCAATCGCTGGAAAGAAAAGGCTGAAATAGCCCTGATTATGACGCCCAGGCTATCGCCGGAAGAACTTCTGCAAGCAGTTTTGGACGACCTCAAGATTGATCCGGAAACGACGAACAAAAACGAAATGCTCAAGGCCTTCATAGATTTTCTTATCCAGCAATCCCTGGCCGGAAAAAGGATAATCATCATTGTGGATGAGGCGCAGAACCTGTCTGACGCATCCCTTGAAGAACTGCGGCTCCTGTCAAATCTGGAAACGGAAAAGGAAAAACTGTTACAAATAATTCTGGTCGGGCAGCCTGAACTACAACGAAGATTGTCATCCGAGGGTTTGCGGCAATTGGATCAGCGAATTACCATCAGGGCAACGCTCACGCCCTTGACACTTGAGGAGACGTCCGAATATATTACTTTCCGGCTGGTCAAGGCCGGCAAGGGCTCTGCCATCTTTGACGAGCAGGTCAAACAAATCATTTACAGGCTCTCCGGCGGCATCCCGAGACTTATCAATCTGCTTACTTCGCGGACCATGATGGTCGCCTATATCGGCACGGCGCATCACCTTCAGAAAAAACACGTCCTCGATGCCGCTAAACACATATCAACAGCGCCGCAACATGTGCTTTCATGGAAGAGAATATTAAGTTATACGGCCATGAGCATACTGATCGTTTCTTTCCTCCCTGTTTCCATTATACTGTATAACAAGTTTGGGGATTACATGAATCGGACCATTGCACCCGTCAAATCCGGAATTCAAAGGGCAACGCCCCCCGCAAATCATGCCGGAGATACCAACGCGCCTCTACCCACAAAAACGGACCTCCCCGAAAAACAGACGCTTCAGGATAATCCGAATACGAGCAGCACGTTAACCAAATCCGGGAATCAGACTGCAACTCCCGCAAACCCTGTCGGGGTCATCAATCCGCCCCAAATTACCGCAGAACTTCGGAGAAAAGTGATCGTAACCGCTTATACGGCCAGATTGAGAGCAAGACCATCCGCAAATGCCAATATCGAAGGGTCAGTTGCTGATGGCGAATCTCTTGAGATTACGGACGAATGGGTGGAATCGGATGGGAAAAGGTGGTTCAAGGTGAAAACCACCGCTGGTAAGGAGAGCTGGATCGCATCCAATCTCGTCAGGGTGGTATCACCTCGTTAGCTGCCATATCCGATCATTCGCAAAATTCCAAATTTGAGATTCTCTTTTTTCTACCGACATGGCTGCTCTATAATAATCGACGGCTTCCGAAGTCTTTCCCTGTTTTTCTGAAATTCTTGCGAGGCCGAGATAACCCTGG
>JAPLJZ010000121.1 GCA_026388335.1 Deltaproteobacteria bacterium | reverse complement strand
TTGCCGGAAAGCCCGGTAGGCTTCTTCAGGGAAACGATAGACGCTGATATTCTCAAAGCGGTAGGAAAGCATCCTGGCGATCTGGCTGTCCAGTCGTCTATGAGGGATCAGATAGACAATTACTCCTTTTTGACGCAGATAGCAGACGCAGTCCCTGAGGAATGTCCTTTCGTATCGTTCGGATTTCTCGATATCGTTGTCACGGATGGCCCAATCATAGGGCGGATTCAGCCAGAGCAGGCTGAATGACCCGTGACTGATCCTCGTGTTCTGGTAATCGGTGATGAGACACTTATCGAGAATTGATTTGGCTTGGTTGCCCCGCTCAAGATCGATCTCGATTCCATAGGTCTCGGCCTGCCTGCTCCCTTCAGGGCAGATAGGAGAGATAGGGCAGATGGCGTTTCCAATCTGTTTTATGGCCGCACCCGTGCCGGCACAGGGGTCAAGGAGGCGGATCATTCCTTTTTCCCTCTGACGTTTCAAATATCGTGCGATGATGGGTATGACTCTCTCTGGTGCAGGGTAGTATCCCATCTTCGCTTGTGCCGCTAAACGCATAAGGTTCAGTTTCCTTTCTGATGTGAGGATTGCCCTGGATTAAGCAGCTCTACGATGTCCCGGTACTTTTTGGCGTCGGCCCGATAGATGTCTGCCTTGTTGCTCGCCTTGACATAGTCGGTGTGGAGATTGTCGAATTCGCGTTTTCTAAAACGTAACATATTGGCAAGTTTATCTGCGCGGAGCTTTTCTGTCTTGATCCGTTTGTAAATTGCCTTTCTGCATTCGCCCAATCGAACCTGAGCGTCGGCAACTCGTTGATAATCTTTTTCAAGATCGGCGTGCATCGCTTCTCTTTCCTTCGCGATCTTGGAATGAACCCATTCTCTGATCATATCCTCGAAAACGTCATGGGACAGGATCTTGTGGATAGCGAAAGTGACAAGGCTTCGATGTGGGGCGATGTCCTCGCAGTAGATCTTTTTCAGTGTAGAAGCTGTTGATCTTCCCCAAACATCCTGGAGATCACAAACCCTTTGCAATTTGTCTCTGGGCGTGTCGTTTACCTCATGTGCCCAGGCGATCATTGCCGGTGCGTTTTCAATTATGTGCATCGGCCTTAATTTGCTGTTTGCACTGTTCGCAGTACAGGTCATGATGATTCCTCCGTGCTTTGTAGTATTTGGCTGGGGAAGGGAAGGGGAGTGAAGTGAAATAAAGTAAAGCAAATTGAAGGGAGATCGCCCTTATGCCGGTTCTTGGCCATATGCTCGCACCCATTGTGCTGTGATCATTCATTCAAGCATCGTACAGCTCCGCTACGGAGCGGAACGGCAAAGGCTTATTGCGGGCGTGTTCCTGGCGGCGTTTCTCGTTTCGTTTATCCAGGATGATCCGTCGGCATGTTCCGAGAGGCAAGTTATATAAAATATCGCATAGGCAAGACCGGCAAAATCGCATCCGGTAAGGAACTTTCTCCCGTTCACAGCCTTGGCAAATTGATTTTTTCATGTCCTTTCCAATCTTCCTACAATCCTCCTCCGTCTCGCCGACATCTCAGCGTTTGGACTGTCTTAACCTTCGTTCTTGAAGTTATTTTCAAAGATAGACATCCCGGATTCAATCTTCCTTGTCCTGTTCCTTGTTCTGTTCCTTCTCATTGGCGTTGGCATTGGCAGCGCGTTTGCCTGGCTTCTCACGGGCTTCTGTTATTGTTGGATCGAGAGTCAGCATCTCTATCCACAATCTCTTGACGTTCTTTCCTATTGCCGCAGAAAATTGGTTGGCCTCTGCGGGGGTCTTGGCCTTTGCTTTTTCCATGCTTTTCCAGAACCGCAGCTGTGCTTCGATGGCGTATCGTGATGCCTTTTTGTCTGCCTTTTTATCTACGGGAATGACGGTTTGTGGGGCGGGCCTGTTAATCTGCCTGGCGCCCTTCGTGGCCTGCTGCGCCCATGAAGGCATACAAACGATGATACAGATTATGATTGCTGCAAATATTCGTTTCATGTGTCATCCTTTGATTTTGAGTGAGTTTAAGTGACTTTGGGTAGAAGTCTCCCGCATACCATGGGGGGTAGTTGAAGATGGTTGAGAAGAAAAAGCCTGACAGATCGGAATCTATCAGGCCTTTGTTCGCAAATCATACTCGGGTATATTTCAAAAAGGGACATCGTCGTCGAGAGGTTGGTATGATCCCGTGGGGTCCGGTGGTTGGCTCACGCCGGCGCGCCCATTGCCTGCGTCGGATTGATCGCCATTTGCTTTGTGTGATAACAGGTCAACTTCCCGCGCTCTGATTTCGACGACGTTGTGGCTGTTGCCGTCCTTATCTTTCCAGGTGCGCTGCTGAAGCTGGCCATAAATACCGACCTTGGAGCCTTTTTTGCAAAATTGACCGACGATCTCGGCGAGACGCTGAAAGGTGTTGACGCGAAACCAGTTGGTCTTCTGCTGCTTGTTGCCTTCCTTGTCCTTGTAGTGCTCGTTGACGGCGATGTTGAAATTGACTACGCAGACACCGGCTGGGGTGTACTTGACTTCCGGGTCCTGGCCCAGATTCCCGATGATGGATACGCTATTCATGTTCTTGTTCCTCCTGAGAAATTATTTTGCTATTTGACAGCATGGACTTGATTCTTTCTTCCCTGAATCGTCTCTCTGCCTCTCTCGAAATATCTACCCCCTTCCCTATGGAGTTTATAAATGCCTGAAAGATTGGAT
>JAPLJZ010000236.1 GCA_026388335.1 Deltaproteobacteria bacterium | reverse complement strand
GGGATGGACATCAAAGAAATGGCGGCCCTTTCCGATGAGGAAGTCGCACCGTATTTCGGGTCCATTCTCCAGTATTTAAAGAAGATTTACACCTACAAAAAGCCGGTTATTGCTGCGGTGGGCGGTATCGCTCTGGGGGGCGGCTTTAACATTGCGACGGTCTGTGATCTGATTATTGCCTCGGAGAGCGCCATTTTTGGGCATCCCGAACTAAAGTTCGGTTTGAATCCCCTCTTCAGCCCGTTAAGGCATCTCGTGGGGATGGCCAAGGCGAAGGAAATCAGCATGCTGGGCGAGCCGATCGGGGCAAAAGAGGCTCTGAGAATCGGCTTGGTAAACAAAGTGGCGACGCCGGAAAAATTTATGGATGAAGCCATCGCTATGGCGGAAGGTCTGGCGGCAAGATCCGGCCGGGCGATCGAATCGGTTAAGAAGATATCCGTGATAACGGAAAAACTCGATAAAAATTCATCCCTGGAACTGGAGTTTGACGTCATGGTGCACCTGTTTTCCGGGCTGGAGAGAAAGATCCGCATGAATGAGTTTATGACCCGGGAGTATCTGTCGAAGATGTCCAAGGGTTAAAATATATGAATTCAAACGATTAAAAATCCCAGTCATTATCAGGGGATGCAAAATCACGCAACTGATCACGCCTTTTTTTATGCTGTAGTTTCTTGAGGGCCTTGGCCTCGATCTGACGGATTCTTTCCCTTGTCACCCCCATCATTTCCCCTACTTCTTCCAGTGTGAATGGTCCAAAATTACAGGCCACCCATGTGCAATTAAAAAAAGCCTCATTCTTCAAGCGCCATTCACATGCCTGATCAATGCATATCTCACTGATAAGACTACCCTTTTTCTTGCACCGATAAGTATTGTTCAAGGGATTGTCTCTCCTTTATCTGGTAATTAAATTCACGCTAAGCTATTAACGAGGTGCCCGTTTGTCAAGCAGTTTGATTAATAACATAAGGCTTCGGAAAAAGCGGATATAATCCTTCATCGTTTACGCCCGGAGTAATCAAGTATGGAGACGATAACGGTGATAAGAAAGGCCTGAATGACAAGGAGAATGCCGTCCACGGGTCGGGCATTCCTCAGGGCAATGGCGCTGATTCCCAGGGTTATTGCCAGAAGATAAATAAACAGTACGGCTTTTCTCTTGTCCCCCAGCATGGTATAGGTCCGGTGGTGAAGATGATCCTTGCCTACGTAATCGATCCATTGCTTCACAGTTTTGACCTTCCCGGTGAGAACCCTTTCCACGGTGATATAGGTCATGTCAAAGATCAGCACCCAGAAGATCAGGACGGGGGCGGCAAAGGAGACGATGGGATTGTTGTCGGCCCAATCTCCGATAATGGCGAGGCTTGCCAGCACGAAGCCGAGAAAGATGCTTCCCGTATCTCCCAAAAAGATGGAGGCGGGGCGCTTAGCGTGGAAATTATAAGGCAGAAAGCCCAAACAACTGCCCAGCATGGCGATGGCGATCCATCCGAGGACGTGCTGATTCGTTTAAAAGGCCACAATAGCGAGAAAGAGAGAAATGATCGCCCCGAGACCAGCGGCGAGTCCATCCATGCCATCGATAAAATTCATGGCGTTGGTGATCCCGATGATCCAGAGCAGGGTAAATAATATATTCAATAAATATCCCCACCATATTTTTTCGGGAAACAAGCTCAGGACGACACCATTGTAAATTAAAAAAAGAACCGCAAGAATCTGCACCAGGAGCTTGAAGCGGGCCCTGAGACCCTTCCAGTCGTCGATCAGACTTGTTACGGCCACGGCGCCGCCGGCATAAAGGGTGAGGATGATATCCCGCTCCAAGACCATATTGGCCAGGAGGGAAGCGGTAAAGGCGATGATAATGGCCCCGCCGCCCAAAAGGGGCGTCGCCCGCTCATGGATTTTCCTTTCCTCAGGAATATCGAAAATCTTAAACCTCTGGGCCAGTCGGCGCATCAGGGGTGTCATAAGCAGGGAGAGGGTAAAAGAAAAAAGAAAGATATAGAGCCATCTGCCGCCGACTTCGAAAAAAAATCGGCGCATCTCCGGCAGCAGGAGGGTGAGAAAAACTGTTGCCGCTACGCCGAGAAAGATAAAAGACGCCATGGATATTTATCCTTTGGAAAGCAATGTCTTCATATGCAAGACAACGGTTTCGACTTCTTCGTCCGTGAGGCCGGGATATATCGGTACGGAGACGGCGCGTCGCCAGACATGATTTGTGACCTCAAAGTCCGTCTGTCCCAGGTAGTCGTGAAGAGGGCGGAAGACCGGCCTGCGGCAGACCACCCCCAGTCGGCCCATATCGTTTATGAAACGATCCATGCTGTCAAGAAGAAAAACATAGCGAAAGTAGCTATGTTCTCGATCCGGTTTATTAATCGGCAGCGGCAGATTTGCGTCCCGCAGGACGCAGTCGTATCGCCGGGCAATGTCCTGACGTCGGGCAATAAAGACGGATAGCTTTTTTAACTGGCTCATCCCCAGGGCCGCCTGTAGGTCTGTCAACTTGTAGTTGAAGCTCTGAGTGAGGGTTTCCTTTTCATCATAGTCTCGCATATCCCGGATCCTGTCGATAAGGTTCCGGTCTCGGGAGACCACCATGCCTCCTTCTCCCGCCGCAATGACCTTGGTGGCGTAAAAGGAAAAGATTGCGGCAGCGCCGAAGGTTCCCGTCGGTTGGCCACGGTAATGGTTTCCCAGGGACTGGGCACAGTCCTCGATAATCGGTATGCCAAGGTTAAGAAGCTCATTGATGTCGGCGGACTGGCCAAACATATGTGGCACGATGATGGCTTTGGTTTTTTTTGTCATACGGGTCATGACATCAAGGGCGGAGAGATTGAAGGCGTCCGCTTCGATATCGGCAAGCACGGGTGTGGCGCCGGTATAGCGGACGGCATGCCAGAGGGCTGTGCAGACGTAGCTGGGAAGGATGACTTCGTCCCCTATTCCAACTCCCAGGGCGAGGAGGGTCAGATGCAGGGCCGCTGTCCCAGAGCTAACAGCGACTGCCCCGGGAAGATCAATCTCCTGGCAGAAAGTCTCTGATCTGAGAACGTCCAGGACGCCGCGGTAGTCTTCACCATCGAGGAAAGGTCGGGAGTGGGGGATCATGATCGCCTCAGACATCAGATCTCGATAAACATGCGTAGCGGCATGAAGCCTTCCGCATACTGAACACGCCCTGAAATGCCCCTGAATACAGCCGTTGACCGGGATATATCTACAATGGAGAGCCCTTCGATATTCGTCTTCATCACCTGGGACTGATGAGCCAAGAGAACCCGCATTTTATCTTCCAGGGTCTCCCTGATATCTACAAAAACCGTCGGGGTGAAGTTCTGGGACGTCGGTCCTTCGTAGAACAGGACATTCTTGACGTATCTGGTTGCAGAAACGGCCGCCTTGGCCAGGGCGCGATGGTCCTGGTGGGTGTCCTCAGCGTAGTTGACAAAGGTAAAATGGGGCTGGATGCGACCCAATATTGCCTCGATGTCCTGAACCATTTCATTCATCTTGGGGGTGAGCTCCGTGTCCCGGAAGGAACCCCAGATCACCTCCTGAGGTTTGAGAATCGCGGCGGCACACTTCTGTTCCATCTTGCGCAGCTTGGCCTGACCGCCTTTGTGTCCTTCCGTCATAACGAGGAGATAAACGTCATGACCGTTACGTATGTATTTAAGCAGGGTTCCCCCACAGCCGAATTCAATATCATCAGGATGCGCGCCAATTGCCAAGATATTCATCTTCCCCTCCGGATAATCTCGATACTGTCCTGGCCGTGATTGTAGAACAGATCGACGACGGACATAAAAGGTTCAAAATCGCCAAACATCTGGGTGTATTCAGGATGGCGGTATTCCTGAAAGACCACCTGAATCCCCGCCGTTTCATATTTTGTAAGATCCATATAACCATGACCGCCGCTGCCGGCGAGGTAGGTATCGGCGCCGAAATGACGGGTAATGGCGATGAGACGCTCATCAGGGTCCTCCGGAAAAGTGGGGAGCTCCGAGGCTACGTATAGAGGCGTCGCTATCCCCAGCAGCGCTGCTAATTCCCGGACGACATGGATATTCAGCTCTGCGATTGTCTGCCATTCCTTGGCGAAGATCTCCTCGAAAAAAGGTTCCAGGAGCGACCAGCAAGTGGCCTTCCGGTAATTCGACAGGATAGACTGCCGCTGTTTGTGTTGCCAGCGCTCTTTAGTGTTGATTCCGACCTCGCAGATCAACTGGGGGAACCGGTACAGGACGGGAACGGTGAGCCATTGGGGGCCCTGGGCCGTCTTGATCCGGTTGCGGTTCTGCCATTCGTTCTTTTTGAACTGGACGTTGTCGAGGAGGACGAAGACATCGGCGTGGTCGATTTTATCAAAGTAACCGAGCCATGGAAGGTACTGGGGCTGATGGACGGCAACGATCATTTTTTAGCCTCATGAAATGACGCAAAAATCGGATTGCTGACAATGGTTCCGGGACCTCGAATGTCGATACGGTAGTAAATCTTCTCCCCCGGTTTGTAATATTGATCAATATGTTCAATCTGAAACGGCAGTTTTTCATCAAATGTGCCAATCAATGCACCTGAACGGATCAGGCGCACCTTTACCGAATTTTGTGCGGCCCCTCCCGATGAAATGGCGATCTTTATCTTTGGGAAACCAGTCAGATTAATTGTGTCTCCGGAAATCCCTCTTGTTTGACCGTCCGCAGCTGACAGGGAAAATTCGTCAAGCTTCAATATCTGAGGCACACTACCCTGATAGGCGTACATGTTTCCATTTCTCAGCGCCTTCAGGACGCCGGCTTTTGTTTTCTCCTGGACAAAAAATACCGTCTGGAATGTCCCCAACTTATCCTCGCCTTTCCCTTCCCCATGAAAATCCGCCGTGGAGATTCCCCAAGGCGGATAATTACGATAGCCCGCGCAGTACTCTTTCAGGGTCATATCCCAGATATTGCCTGGTTCTGTCAATGTGATATTTTCTCCATAAAGGGCGGCAAACCCCGTATAAGAACGCGATTCGTAAAGTGCCGCGGGGTAGGGCTGGGTGCTCACTTGAATCGGCCCCATCTTCCTGACGCCGGATTTCGTTTCCGGATAATTCCAGAAGGTCATACCCCCTTTTGCATTCACATAATCGATTACGAGTTGATAGGGGGCCATTTTCTGATCTCCGTGGTAGGGATCGAAGGGAGAACTACTTCTGAAGGCAGAACTGTTTAGACTGAAGATTACTGAGAGTACCAGCGCAACGATGCCGATGATTCGTAAAGGGCCTCTCCAGAAGGTCATTAACAGGGCCACTATGAATGCGGCGGAAAAAAAGATAAGCTCCGGAAGGGCGTTCCGGACATGTTTGAGAGAGAGGCTGTTATGAAGAATCGGTAGATTTTCGTAATCCTCCGCATTCTCCATTCCGACGGTTAAGAGGCGCTTTTCGTGATTATGCGCCGTGAGGTCTCCGGTTATGGGATTTCCCGTCCAGTAATAAAAGGGAACGGTTTCCGATCCGGGAATAATGATCATGTCGGGATATTTCTTCTCGGCCTCCCTGATTGCCTGGATAAACTTGACGGCCCCCTGTTTGTTGATGGAGTTTTGTTCGACAGCTTTCTTGAGAATATTGCGCAGGGGAGGCAGACCGTATTCCATAGCCATCCGGTCGTGATCGTTAATGAAAAGGACGTTAAAGCCCCGCTGCCTGGCAAGCAGGACAAGTTCTTCTATGTTATATGCGCCATCACTGAAGGTTGTCCGCGTGTCCATCAGCCCGGCTACCTGCTGGTAATCGGCGGCGAAAGATGGCCGGATTCCCATAATTGCCAGGATGACGGCAATCATGTATAAAATGAAGTAGCAACGGCGCATAAAGGCGCCCCAATAATTCATAAGATAGCCTCATCATAGAGCCGGTCAATTTTCTGAACCATAGCCTCTGCGCTGTAATCGGCGGCAACGACCTTTCCTCGGTCGCCCATTTCCTTTCTTTTTATCGGATCGTGAAGCAATACGTTGATGCTGTGTGCAAGTCCTTCTACATCTGCCGGGGGGACGAGAAGGCCATTTTGATTGTGAGTTACAAGATCGGGAATGCCTCCGACATCGCTTGCGACAATGGGTTTTCCCAGGGCCATGGCTTCGACAAGAACCTTCCCCATCCCCTCATTCAGTGAAGGCAGCACAAAAATATCAAAGGTTGACATAACTCCGGGGACGTCCTGCCGCCAGCCCAGAAACATCACGTTTTTTATCCCAAGAGAGGAAACCATTTGGCTCAGCTCAGGCGCCAACTCACCATCGCCTAAAAAGACAAAAAAAATATCCGGTTTTCGTGGAGAAATTAACGCCTCCGCCTCAAGCAAATACCTTTGCCCCTTGATGGAAGTGAGCCTGCCTGCTGTACCCACAACAAAGGCCTCCGGGGGTATTCCCAGCTTTTCCCTCATTGCCGGGGCATTGACCCGTGACTCCGAGAAGGCAGTCAGATCAACGCCGCTGTGGATCACTGTAAACTTTTCATCACGAGCGATCTTGAAACGCAGATGGTCTTGCTTCTCTTGCTCAGTAAGGGTGATGATCTTAGCCGTGATCGACGCCGACAGTCTTTCCAGAATAATAAAACACTCGGTTTTCCATTTGTTGAAGTATCCCCAGAACACGTGGCCGTGCGGTGTGTGGACAATAATCTTAGTTTTTGCGAAGAATGCAGCCCACCGGCCAAGAATGCCCGCTTTGGAGGTGTGGGTATGAACAATGCGCGGCTTTTCATTTTTGAAGATGCGTATCAGAGCGAAAAGGGCCTTGAGGTCGTTAAGGGGACGGATACTTCTCACAAGTTCGGGGATAATGATGACTTTGACACCGCTTTTTTCAGCTTCTGTCAGATTTCTTTTTACTGCCGCCGCTTCCTCCGTCCCCATACAGGATTCTTCGGCAAGCCCTCTGATCAGAATAACCTCGTATTTACCTTTATCCAGGCCCTGCACGGTCAGAAAAGTATTCTCGGACGACCCCCCTTTGTCAAAACGGGTGATGACATGAATAATTTTAGTTTTTCCCATAATGGGAGTACCAGACTTGAAATACGATGAGATTCCAGATTTGCCAGGAAGTGTCGGAGCGATTTGACATGAGGTTGTCTATGAGTTTTTTGACGGCAGGGTAATGGAAAATTCCCTCCCTGGAGATTCTTTCCTGCGAGAGATTTTCTTCGATAAGGTAGCGCAGATCTGACTTCAGCCATTTGCTGATCGGCATCTCAAAACCCCACTTGGGCCGGTTGTGCAGGGATTTCGGAAGGATGTCCTTGAAGGTTTCGATGAAGACGTATTTGCTCTGGCCGTGTCTGATCTTCCATTCGCCTCCGATTGTAAATGCCAGTTCGCAGACCCGATGATCGAGCAGGGGAACACGGACCTCCAGGGAATGACGCATGCTCATCATGTCCACCTTCCAGAGCATGTCCGCAGGCAGGGAGATCTTGAGGTCGGTGTAGAGCATCCGGTTTATGTAGTCGGTAGGCATTCGGTTCAGGGCGGCGGCTAACAATTCCGGCGCCAATGGATGGTCTGTCCCGTAACTATCGGTCAGAAGATCCTTTTTACTTTCCCGGCTGAAGAGCTCATTCCAGGAAAAAATCCGCTCCGGGAAGGTCTCTTTTGCCCCGCGGAGGAATTTCTTCATCCTCCGGATCTGTTCCCCATATTTGTTATCACGGGAATCGGGAAGGGAACGGATGGCCGGCTCCAAAAGTTTCGACCGGAGAAGTCGGGGGATGAGACAATAACGGCGGTGCCATGCTTCGCCCTTGTACATGCGGTAGCCTGCAAAGAGTTCATCGCCGCCATCGCCGGAGAGGGCGACGGTGACGTCCCGGACGGTCTCGCGGGCGACCACATAGGTAGGCACGGCGGAGGAATCGCCGAAGGGCTCGTCGAAGGATGCAAGGACGGCGGGGATCGTATCGATGATCTCCCGCGAACTGAGCATGATTTCGTGGTGCTCCGTATGGTGAAATGCGGCCACTTCGCGGGCGTAGGCGCTTTCATCGTACATCGGCATATCCGCAAAGCCGATGGCGTAGGTTTTCACCGGTCGGGAGGCGTTGCGCGCCATCAGACCCACGATGACGCTCGAGTCGATCCCGCCGCTCAGGAACGCCCCGAGGGGGACATCGGCGACCATCTGGCTGCGGACGGCGTCCTCCAGGGTACGGAAGAGGGTCGCCTTTGTCTCTTCGAAATCGCGGTGATCCGATGCGTTGGCAGGGATCACGGGAGCAATATCCCAGAATTCTTCTTCCTTGAGCACGCCGTCGCGAACCGTCAGGATATGACCGGGACGGAGCTTGCGAATGTTCTTGAAGATCGTATGAGGGGCGGGGATGTAATTCAGGCTGAGATAGAGGTCCAGGGCCTCTAGATCCATCTCCTTTCGGACGGCGGGATCGGCAAGGAGGGACTTGATCTCTGAGGCGAAGAGAAATATTTTGCCGTCCCAGTAATAGACGAGCGGTTTGATGCCAACGTGATCGCGGGCAAGAACAAGAGTCTGCGTCTTTTCCGACCAGAGGGCCAGGGCGAACATTCCAACAAGCCGGGCGATCCCGGCCGATCCCTCTTCCTCAAAGAGGTGGATGATGACCTCGCTGTCGGTCCGGGAGGCAAAGCGATGACCTTTTTTCTCCAATTCCTCTCTAAGGGCAGCAAAATTGTAGATCTCCCCGTTGAAGACCATCCAGATTGTCCGGTCTTCGTTCGTCATCGGTTGCCGACCGGCCTCCGTCAGGTCGATGATGCTCAGCCGCCGATGACCGAGGCCGCAACTGACGTTGCCCTGTTGTCGCAGATAGACATCGGAGTCATCCGGCCCCCGATGAGTCAGAGCGTCCGTCATCCGTCTCAGAAGGTTCTCATCGACCGGGGAACCGATAAAATCAAGTTTTCCGCAGATGCCGCACATTAGTTATGATTGATCCTGGAGATTGCGCACTGCTGCAATGTCATCTTTCTCTCCATTTGAGCTGATGCTGCCGGTTACAGACCTTATGCGTTCCTCATAATGAATCCCTCTTGTTGTGTCCAGAAGTTCTACACAGGCATTGATGACATCGTCGGGCATAATCGCCGAAAGGCAGATCATGTTTTCGCAGAAGGATTTATTACAAGGCCGACAGGGTACGTCCTTATATACCACGCGATAAAGTGCTTTCCTGGTATAAGGTCGGAGATGCATGGGGTTTTCAGGACCGAAGATTGCCACAACAGGTGTCCCGGTGGCGGTGGCAATGTGCATCGGGCCGCTGTCATTGGTTATGAAAAGATCGAGCTTGCTGATGATATAGCAGAGCTCATTCAGGTTCAACTTACCTGTCAGAGAAACCACTTTGGGAGATTGGATGTGGTTTTCGATGTATTTTGCCATAAATTCCTCTCCTGGCCCCCCGAAGAGGACGATGCGGGCAGGGTAAGCTCGCAGCAGTTCTTTTATGACTGTGGCAAAATTATCCGGATCCCAGCGCCGGTTGGGCCGATCGCCGCCGGGATTGATGCCGATAATCAGGGCATCCTTTTGCTGATCAAAAAAGGGGGCCCATTGTCCTTCACAACTTTTGTTCCAATACACATCCATACCGCCCTCATCCGGTACGGCCCCGACCAGGGTAGCGATTTCGCCCATGGCGTCTACGAAGTGCTGCCTCACGAAAGTGTCTGCGGGCACTTTTGCCGTGAGGAAACGACCGAATCCATACGCATCTTGACCGACCTTTCCGTCGGCATGGAGCAGGGAAAAAAGGAGTCCCATCTTTACTGCTCCCAACCACGAACCGATCAGATAGAGGTTTATGCAGTGTCGAAAACGGAGATACCGCAGATCGTTTACGGTTTGCCACATCTTCGTCAAATAGCGGCGATTTCGTCCAAATTCCCGGATGGGAAAGGGTATGACCCGATCGATATAGGGATAATTATCAGCCAGAACGGCAGCCTCTGAACTCGTCATCAGCCAGAGTTCCGCTTCTGGGTATGACTGTTTCAACGCTCTCAGGCTTTTGGATGCCAAAACAAGGTCGCCGATTCCAGCTATGTTTACAGCAAGTTGAATTTCTTTATTCATGGCTTTTTTGCAACAATCATGGCCCCCATTGTTTGAAGATCATCTGCGGAAAGTTTACGAAAACGTCCGGCCAACTGTTTTGGAGAAATCCCGAAATCACATTTTGTCTTTATCAGGTGGTGAACTTCAAAGCCTGCTCCCCTGATGCAAGATAAATGCTCAGAAAGAGACATTCGATTGATGAAATACGGTCGCCTACCCCTGATCATTCTCCATGTCCTGTCTTCATAGGCCCAGTAGCCGTTCCACTCATAGGATGTCCAGTGGGAACGGAAATCGATATGATGGGTCATGCATCCCCCCGGTTTTAAAAGACCGTAAAACTGTTCATAAGCGGCAGGTAAATCGTCGACGTGTTCCATGACGAATTGCGAAAGTATCCAATCCACGGATTCAAGTATCCCTGGCGGCAACGCGCCACTCCATGGTGTGATGTAGATGAGCATGTCGTTATTTTCCTGGGACGAGGTATTGCTGATGTTCTGCCGAATACGATCAAGCCGTTTGGCGTTTAAAGAAACGCTTAGGCGGGCATCGGACAAAATATGATCGGGAAAGGCATACGATTGCAATGGCGGACCCAGATCCGGATATTCCTCATGATCGGGTATCCTCGTTTTATCAGCAAACAATTTAACCAAGTCTTCTAAAATATCTATATTTTTTTGGAAGTCCACCTGCGCAACGGCATCCAAGGCATAATATTGGTTCACGCCACTAAGCAGCGCCGCCAGCCCTACGCCCAGTGAATTCCCTGGGCCGATTTCCGCCACTGCTTCGGGAAATCTCGCTGTGTCTGTGGTATGCCACTGGAGTAGATGCCGCATCCAAACGGCGTAACAATATGGCGCTGTCGCTACAGCTACCTGCCTACGCGAATGTCCGGTCAGAAATTCACGTAAACGAAAGAGCGTCTGGTTTAAAAAAGGTGCATACGTCAAGAAGCCGGTTACGATCTTTCTCGCCAAGAAAATATTTTTTTTAATAGTGGAAGTCAAAGCAACGGGTCTTTCAGCAATAGGGGCAGAAGGCGCCCGTGGATTCAAATAGGGGTGAATTATAGAAGGTCGTCGTAGACATTGATGGTGGCCTTGATCATTTGCTGGACAGAAAATTCGGTGGTTACTCTTCTCCTGGCCGCTTTGCCGAGGGTATCGGCCATGATCGGATTGGAAACAATTTTTATTATAGCTTGGGCGAGGTTGGCGGTATTCCGCGGTGGGACGAGGATGCCTTCTCTACCGTCCATGATCTGTTCGGTAATGCCATCAATGGCGGTGGCGACAATGGGTTTGCCCATGGCCATGGCTTCGAGGGTGACAATGGGGAAACCTTCCAAAACCGAAGGAATAACAACTATGTCCAAGGCAGTCAAGGTATCCCGGATATCCGTTCTTTGGCCAGTAAAAAGGATATGATCCCGGATTTTTAAATCATTCGCCAGCTTTTCCAGATCTCGACGCAGAATTCCATCGCCGATCAGTGCATAACGACTCGTTGGTAACGCTTGAGCGAGTTCCGGAACGGCCTGAATAAAATATTCGAATCCTTTTTGCCAAACGAGGCGGCCGATGGCGCCAATGAGCACATCCGTATCGGAAACCTGAAATTCCTGCCGTATCCGGCGTCGATTGTCCAACTGATTCTCCTGCCGATAGAGGTCCGTTTCAATGCCGTTGTAGATCTTTACGACTTTCCCAGGTGCAATGCCATGCACCTGAATCATTGATTTCACGAGAATATCAGACACAACGAGAAAGCGATCCACAAAGCGCTCGGAGAATCGGTCGAATATCCCGTAAAGACGGCGCTTCCAAGGACCGACATCGTAGCCCTCTACCGGCATGGCAACGGTGGCCACATATTTCTTGCGTCCTGTGAGACCTGCGGCCAGACGGGCATAGAATTCCGCTCTTGCCCCCTGACCATGAACGATATCTATCCGATGATACTTAATGATTCTGATCAGTTTTAGCAGATTAGCCGCATTGTAGCGGTTGGAGAAATCGATAGGGAAAAAGGAGCAGTTTTTAACGGTGATGGCCTTTTGAAAGGCGTCATTTGGGGCCGTGGCTAAAAATGTCTCATAGCGGTCTTCGGGAAGACCATTGATGATCTGGGCAAAGACCCGTTCCCCGCCGCCGAATTCTATGCCATCAATAACATAAAGAATCCTCGTTTTCATGTTCAATCTCCAGGTTCTGTTCGCCCGGAAATGCGACCGTTTTGGTATTGTATGCGATATGGGGGTTGATCCATAAGGGGCTTCAGCAGTGCCGGGTAAGGGCCGAACCGCTCAGCGTCAAAGGAGATATGGTTTTGCAGTACCTTTCCCATGCATCTCTTCTGTGCTTCTTCCATTAAGGGGGTCCCGAATTCCTTTTCGATGTGGGCCGCAGCATAGTCTTCAAGGATGGGATAGTGGATGTAATCCTTTAATTCCATCCAGTCTTCCCAGAAATAGCGCAACAGCATGCGCCGTGCCGATTTGATGTTCACATGGAAAACGTAGGGCTCATACCAGAACAGGGGTTTATAATATAAGGGGAACTTGAGGGCCTCGAAACGGCCGGGGTGAATGAATCGTGTAGCCTCGGAAAATGTATGAATATATTCTTCGATATGAACCATCTCTCTCGGATCCTGATGGAATACATCCCCGGAAAGATTGATGTGTCGAAGGTAGATTAGATAATAACGATGGGGATTCAGGCCGAGAATCCGCGCCCGCAATTCAGCGATGGGGTGTTCGCCGTCCGTATGGGCGACCATGTCGCCGTCCCAGCGGAAGGCCCAGCGAAATGACGTGTGTTCCAGGGCAAAGTTGGAAAGTTCCGCGTGATAGAGGTTCGGTTTCTGCCAGAGTTTGATGAATCCTTTTTCCGCATGGGCCAATTCCTGGAGGATTTCATAAGTGCCATCCACCGATCCGTTATCGACAATGACGATCTCATCGGCAATGCCTCGAATGGAAGCGATAGAGGTGGCGATCCAGTCACGTTCATCCTTGACGCGCATATAGACGCTGACGCCTTGGGGCCTGGAAGGGATATTATTAAAAAGCCCAGCCGCCGGAAAAAGGCTAATCAATGACCTAACTGCACGTGAAGCATAATTAACGCAATGAGGAGACTGATTTGCGGTAACTGATGATGTTTTAATAGTTAGTTTCCTGAATCTGTCAATAGGTGCGGAGGTCTTGATATGCTGTTTTCATGCGCGAACTGGTCTTACTTTTTAATAACGATGGCATGACCATTAAGATTGTGAAACACCAGTCTGTCTTTACAGAGCATCTGGTCTTCAACATATTTTGTAATGCCGTCACAGTTTCGGAATCCATAGTCATCATAGACAATGATGCCGCCGGACACCAATCTTGGCCAGATCCAATCAACGCTGTCTTTGGCCGATTGATAAACATCAACATCTATATGGCAAAACCTGAATTTTAAATCTTCTATTTCCTTAGCGGTTTGATCGGGGAAAATACCTTCCAATATTGAAACGTTATCAAGGTTGAGCCGGTTGAAAACCAATTCTTCAACTATTTGTTTTGACGTATCATGATGCTCTCCACCTTTATATCTCGAATCTTCCGGACCGGCCTTTACGACGCCTGTAAAGGTGTCGCATAGATAGACGCGCTCGGCGATTCCACATTCTTTAGCCCTCTTTGCAATTAACGCTCCGGTTCCGCCGCGCCAAGCGCCTATTTCAAGAATACTGCCACACTGCCATTTTGAGCTTTCCTCGATCAGCCGCCAAAGCTCAAAGCACCGATATTGATCAACCATAGTGAACGGCTTGATTATGTTGTATGTTTCCACAAAAGACGCGTCGATATTCCACGGGCTGTATTCTGCATTTGGCGTGACTAACTCATATTCTTGAATAAGTTTTTTTTTGTCGACTTTGGGTAGTCGGCTGATATGAAATCCCAGGCTATGAGCTATTTGTTTTATTAATTGTTTCATAGTCGTCCTTTCTGAAGATCGTCGATAACCTGAATCAGATACCTGCTGAAGTAGGCGTTGCCCAGTTCATTCCAGTGCTGGTCATGCCTGAAGATATATTGCTCACTGCCTTCCTGCGGCACGATCAGAGTCCAGTCCCGATACGGCACGGCGTTTTTCTTCAATTCCTTGATCATCGTTTCAAGGCAAGGGGGACTCTTTTCCCCGTGATACGGGCGGGTACACCGGCAACGATGCAGTTATTCGCAACATCGTCGACAACGACGGCGCCGGCTGCCACGATAGCACCTTTTCCAATAACAATACCGCCGAGGATGCTGGTGTGAGCGCCTATCCAGACGTTATCCTCGATCAAGACAGGTTTAAGAATATGATCGAGGCCCGTCATCGGTCGGTCCAGTTGCGTCGTGTCATGACTTGACGAATAAATTACGGCGTGCGGTCCTATCATCACGTCATCTCCGATGGTGATGCCTCCTCGCCCGTCGATAATGGTGCCGGAATTGATGGAGAATCGATGTCCGACCTTAATGCCGTAAGTGTGGGTTAAATAGACGCCGGGATAGATGAGGGCAAATGATTTTATCTCCTTGAATAGAAGGCGATAAAGGCTGTAACGTATCAACATGCCCTCAAAAGAAGGGAGATTGCGGGTGATCCAGACGACATATTCTTCAGCCCATATGTGAAAAAGGTGTCCCGAATATCGCCTACGGAATCTCGCGATGGGGTTTATCCGTTCCTCTTGTTTCATAGCAGAATAGCCTTTATCGTTTAGAAAGTTCCAGGGTAAAAAATGAGCTGAAGATAGCCGGAGCCCATTTCGTCAGGCTTTCATCTACCTTAAATAGAAGCTTAAATAGCCGATGGGGTATGGGAAAACGGTGTGAAATGCCGCCGGTCATAAAATAAGACAGTGATGTAAAATAATTAACATGGCTATAATCAACAGCGTAAATATCCGTAAGATGTCTATCCCATCCCCTGCCCGAAAAAAATATCAGATAGGGGATGGCTGAATTAGCTGAAGTCAAGGGACCACCCACATTGGTGATGACGGGTTCTTCAATATCGAATGAACAATATTCATGGTGGATGTACTGGTATATGAATCGTGATCCCCATGAAAAATACGGTTCGGTCATGATCAATCTGCCGCCCTTTTTAAGCTTGGCAGAGGCTTTACTGAGGAAGATTAGAGGGGCTTTCAGGTGATGAAGCACATTCGTCATGGTCAGAATATCGATGCTGCCATTTGGGATTTCCTGAACTTCGTCGATCCGATGGCAGTCGAAACTAAAATCCAGATAGTCCAGGGGTAGAACATCGCTTGTTAAAACCGTGGGATAATAATGTTTGAGCGGCGACGTCCCACTGCCCACTTCAAGCACCATAAGCCTGTCAAGATCGCCGAGCCCGGAGAATTGAGATGCGTAGAGAGATCGGTACCAAAAAAGTAAATTCTCGTTCCTGAGAAGGCGACGGCGATTTTCTATGGTTCTGATTCTGTCTATATCCTCCAGATTCATATGAATTTTATTTTTATAATTGAGCAATACAGCATTTTTATCAGCAGCCATCCGTGCCGCCACCGGCTGATGTTGGTATCGCCATAGGTGCGTTCCCGATAAGCGATGGGAAGCTCACGGACCTTAAGCCCCATCCTCACAGCGCCGAAGATGAGATCAAAGTCGCCGAAGGGATCAAATTCGCCGAAATAATCGCGGTGTGCGGCTATCTTCAGATAATTATCACGAGTCAGAACCTTCGTTCCGCATAAAGTGTCTTTGAAAGACTGATTCAGGGCGAACGTGAAGGCAATGGCAAAAAATTTGTTACCGATCATGTTGAGGAACCGCATTGAACGATTTTCCATGGGATAGACCAGTCTGCTCCCGTTGATGAACTCACCTTTGCCCTCCACGAGGGCCTGATAGAATTGAGGCAATGTCTCCGGCGGCACAGTCAAATCGGCGTCCAGAATCATCAGGATTTCTTTCGAGGCGAGGGCAAACCCCTTTCGTACGGCGTCCCCCTTGCCTCGGCCCTCCTGCTTGGCAATGATGATATGTTGATCCTTCCCGTACCGATCACGGATGTCGCAGATTGTCTCCCATGTATTGTCGCTTGAGCCGCCTTCCACAAAGATGATCTCGTCGGCAGGACCCATTCTCGGGATTAGTTTCACCGCATCTTCTATATTGCCGGCTTCGTTCCGTGCCGGTATCACCACTGAGACCGAAGGCGGTTCGAAAAAGACAGGTATGGCGGGCTTTGCCGTCATGATGTGGACCATACATAATGAATTGAACAGGGGCAAAGGGGCAAGCCATCGGTTTAGAAAATTGCTTAGGAAGGGTATGTATATGGGCATAAGAACCCGTGTCTCATCTGAAATTACCTCATAGCCTGTCAGTTCGAGAAAATTGATCATGTCGCCTGTGGTAATCCAATTTATTTCCGGTATTCTATTTCTCATGCCAAATCGAGCGGCCGTCATGAGAATTGGTTTCCAGAGGCTGCTGTAGTAAATGATGACGAGACACGTAGCTGACTTCAGCCGACCGCGCAGAGATGTAAAAAAAGAGTGTATATCCCTCTCAATATGCAGGTTTCCGTTCAAGACCAGATAATCCGGTGACAGACCCGCAAGGGTTTGTGCCTCCTCAGGATAGGCAATGGTCATCAGGTGTTTAAGAAAATTGCCAAGATAGTCATTTTGCGGATTCACCTCAACGGCGTGGTCTTGAGGTCTAATCTTGACAGCAAGATAACGCGCCATCAGATGGTAATAATATTGTTTGACTTTTTTAACTGTCACGCTTTATCCTTCCAAAAATGTATTATGATCATAACCCGTTAAAGGAAGGCTATTGTACGATGAACCACGGCCCAGAACATCAGTTTCAGATTACTCGAGAATGGCAAATCCTGTTCGCATTATTGCTTGCCGCCTTTGTCGTGCGATGTATTTTTTTCTCCGGCGGCATTCGTGGCTCGGACGCCTTTGTCTATGCCCAGTATGCCTATGATATTGCCTCGGGTAATTATAATTTAGATTCGATTCATGGATGGTACGGATTCCGATATTCCGTCCTGCTGCCAACCGCGTTCAGCTTCATGATTTTTGGGGTTAATGACGTGTCTTCATGTATTTTTCCGTATATATTCTCGTTACTGAATATTGTAGTGGTATTCCAGCTTGGCAAGATAATCTTTAACATGGAAATAGCCATTATAGCCTCGGGATTATTGATTATTTACCCATTAAACATCGGCAACGCAAATTGTGTGGGCCCGGATAGTTTCATCCCTTTCCTATCTACCCTGGCGATTTTGTGCTACATTATGGTCGAGGAAAACGCCTCTTCAAACCATCGGAAGATCTTATTGCTCCTTTTATCCGGAATCCTTATTGCCTTAGCCTATATGGCCCGGGTAACCTCTATATTTATGTTCTTCGCCCTTGCTATTTATCAATTGTTCCACAAAAAATATACCACCTTCCTCTGGATGGCGATTGGATTATCGATTCCTTTGATAGTTGAGGCATTATATTTTTACCTGTATACAGGGGATCCTTTCTTCGAGATTCATCGAATAACGAGCCTTGCCCAAGTTAACATGGTAAAGAACGATTACGATTTCGGATTGCTGTTTTTCCCAAAAAATATGTTGGGATTTGACCTGTCTGGTTTGGCTACGTATGGCTTCACCTGGTGGTTTGTCGTCGGCGGTCTCGCGGTATTATGGTTGCAGAGAGAAAGTAAGGCATTATTGATTGTTGTGTGTTTGGTGATTCCCTTTTACGGTTTTGAATTCGGCTTTCAAAGCTTAAATGAAGGAATATTAATAGGTAAAAGTGCTAATTACCTGGCATTAATAACAGGCCCGGCGATGATTATTAGCGCATATTTTATCTATCACATTTTTATTTTCATCCGAACAAAGTTCGGGGCCAAATCAATAGCGATATTTACAGTAAGTATTATAATCCTAATATCAATGCATTTCTATGGGCTATACAGGTTATATATAAACGCTGGGAATGATGCGGCACCATATATTGCAGTCGCCGAATATCTTATAAAGAAGCCATGCAGTACCGTCTATATCCACCATTACAGATGGCCGTTGTTCCTGAAATATTTTTTACGTTATGACTCTTCTTATACATTTAGAGATATGAACAAAATAGACGAAGAAGAATTGAATAATTTATCGAACGTTTTTGTCGTTTTCAATAGGAGATATCTGGAAGCCGATGTTATCGGCAGGCCTGTTTCGCAAAAAACCGTTTATGCAAAATATGAAAAAAACCCGCCTCCAAATTGGAAAAAAGTCGTATCGTTTTCCGGAGCACCTCCTTATAACAGCGTGGTTCTCTATTACATTGCCGCCGCAAAATAAATTTAAAGTCTCTATGAAACCAACATCTCCTTCTTTGCTTCTATGGAAAATCCGGTCTCATTTCAGGACGTCATCGATGACCTGAATCAGATACCGGCTGAAGTAGGCATTGCCCAGTTCATTCCAGTGCTGATCATGCCCGAAGATATATTGCTTCTTGCCTTCCTGTGGCACGATCAGGGTCCAGTCCCGGTACAGCACGGCGTTTTTCTTCAGTTCCTTAATCATCGTTTCCCGGCAGGCCTGCATGGCCGGGCTCCCGGCATAAACGCCGTCTACGGGAAGTAAAATAGTAACAAAAACTGTATTTTGCTGATCGCAAATCCCCTTCATTCGGATGATGTAATCAAGGGCTACATCGATGTCCGATTGAGGAATGGCAGGGTCAGGATCGGCGGTCTTGGCTTTGGGGCTCTTGAAAGCATACCAGCTACGCTTCAACAGTGCGTAGAAGTGAGAGTTATTGTTCAGCCATTCCCGCAGGGGTGCCGTTTGGGAGTTGCCATAATTCACGACCAGATAACCGTTCTGGACGCGCAGCGATTCTGTGACGCCGAGATCGTTCCAAAAGAACAGTAGGATGACAATGTGGGGTTTATAATCTTTTAACTGCCTTTTCAGTACCCCTATCTCGTTGATGCCCGCATACCCGGAAATTGACGTATTGAAGATATCCAACGACTTTACGGAGCCTTTGAAGTGCTGATGGGCCAAATCGCATATGCTTTTCCCTTCCGATACGCCCTGGCCCATCCCATAGGAATCGCCTAGGACGAGGATGCGTGTATCGGCATTAATACCCGGTTCCCGCCCCCGGAATCCTTTGGAGTTTGATTTGATCGTATAGTTGTAATCCGGTTGACGATGGTATTTTTCAACATTGGGAGTTAGGGCATAACCATAGTCAGGCGATGACATAAAAAGCCCCTTTTCAAAGCTGTAAAGGGGTTGGGGTAAAAAGAACCTCAGGAAAAGCTCCGCAGCCAACACGGAGATCAGGCAACTCAATAAGATGATAATAAACGTGAAAAATTTATCTTTCATTTTCTCCTTTGAAAATACCGGGGGAAAGGCAGGATCTCCTGAATGATCGTTTAATGAGGTTTCTTTGACTCCAGCGTAATCCTCGTAGCAATCATTTCAACAGTTTCGGCAATCTGCGTCCTGCTGTATCTGCCGGCAATAAATGCTCTTCCTTTGTTTCCCATCTCTTCACGCAAGGTTTCATTTTCCAGCAGGTGATTAAGTCCTTGGGCCAAGGCTGCGGGATCTTCCGGCGGGACGAGCATAACGGCGCCGCTGTCGGCAAAAAAAACGCTTGTTTCTCCCACATCAGCGGCCACGACGGGCTTCCCACAGGCGAGATAATCGAAGATCTTCACGCCGGAACTATCACCGGCGCTTCTGTGAAAAGGGGCCACGCAGATATCCATAACCGCACAATAGGAAGGTACACTTTCATAAGGGACATGACCGGGAAAGATGAAACAGGATTCCAAGTCCCTCTCCATGATCATGGTTTGCCATGTATCCTTCATGGGACCGTCACCAAGAATCAGAAATCGTATCTGCGGGTTCCTTTGGATAATCAAAGGAGCGGCTCCAATTAAGGTATCAATTCCCTGATAACGAAAAAAAGTGCCGATAAAACCTATATATGTTATCGATTCATCGAAACCAAGCTTTCGGCAACTCGGGAGCTTATCCATCGGGTGAAACAAATCGATGTTCGTGCCACTCGGCAAAACGGTCAACTTTCCCCAGGGAATTTTTTCTAACGTGTACATTTCTTGTGCGATCTTCTGATTGACCGGGAGGATGTGATCGCTTAACTGAAAACTGATTTTATCGATAAGATGCACGACGGTTTTCTTGAAAGGATTCTTAGTCGAAGCATATGCCCGGTGGGGACTGTCATTGATTTCGAGCATCACCGGTACAGAAAAAAGTTTACCGAGGACCATCGGAATGAATGACCACATGATACGGACGTAAATGATGTCTGGAAAATCTTTGCTCAAGGCAACACGAAGTGCCCATAAGAAGGCAACCACCTGAAAGGAAATGAACCTCAAAACAGGCAGGTCGATGAAAGGAACAGGGCAAACATGGGCTGTTGTCTGTTGTTCCGGATAACCGATTTTAGGAATAAACAAATATACCCGGTGGCCGCGCTTGGTGAGATTTTGGGTCAGTTCGTACACCTTCATCGGCCCGCCTGCTTTACTTTTAAAGCGTGCGTCATGCCAATAGGCAAATACAAAAAAACTTAATTCGGGCTTTGCCGTTGGCGTCATTGCTTGAATCTATTCCTTCTGATCGATAATTATTTTGGGCACTGTCTTTAATCATACGGTGCTGATCAAGACAATGATAACTAAACTACCTTTTTGAGGCCCCATGTTCTGCTATCTCCGCGCGTAGATCTCAAAAGCCCGGTTTTCCCATACGATTCGGTAATCTAACTTTTCACGGAACGATATTTTTAAATAGTCGATTTCCCGAAAGTAGTCCTTTGCCATACCCACATTTCTCCTAACTCCCACTTCAGGCCAATTATTTTCGCGCATATTGACTTTGGAGAAGACCACTACTTTGGGATATTCCTTTCCTGCTGACAAACCGGCAATCAAGTCATCGAATTCAAGGAGGGACGTTAAGCCCATCCAGACTGTCGGCCAAACCGGCCTTGTTTCCGTTAGATAGTAAAACAGGTATATGCCGCCTACCATCAGGGTTTTATCACCTTTCTCAGTGCGCAGGCGGATCTGTCTGAGTGCATCGTCAACTGCATCTACCCTTTCCCTATGAGAGAAGACGAGTTGCAGAGCTTTATCCTGAAAAGGGGTATTTAAACGAGCGCGATTCAGATCATCTCGATAGATGTTCCGATAATGAGCAAAAAGGGCAATCGGGATTAGCAACAGAATGATTGCCGTATTCAAGGACAACATTCTTTTTAGGTTTCCTTCCTTCAGCTTGCCGATGAGGTCATAGGTCAGAAGCAACGCCAGGGGAAGGACCAGCCACATTCCGTAAATAGTCCGGCAAAGGTAGCCCGCACTGGAACCCAGCGGATTGATGAGCATGATGGACAGACCCAGCAACAAAAGTATGCCGGTTCTCGTATTTACTTTACCGGCCTGTGAAAAGTAGGAGGCGGCCACCATCAGTATGATGCTTACAAGTACAGCTACAACCAGATCAATATGAAGGTTAAAAACATACCGGCAGAACAGCAATATTGCTCCCAGAGTGATAAGAACAGCCAGGTATGCCGTAAGAGACAAGCCGATAAAAGACAGTTTTTTCTTAATCCGGGAAACAATGTATAAAACCGGCAGGATGATAGCTGTACAGGCCGTCAGAAAGAGGCCATCCCCATAAAGGATAGCGAGATACCATGTTACATCGTATTGTGAGCGGGCTGCTTGAAATTGGGGGATGTCATGATTCGGGATATTGCCCCCGCCGGCAAATCGGGAGAACATCTTCGCAATTTCTTCGATGAAACGACTGAGCAACCCCAAAGAATGGTAGAATGCGGTGAATATCACCAAGGCTATAGCGAAACCCAGGAGAGAATATTTTGCAATATTCGATAGCGCTGCTATACTTTGCTTAGTGAGGCGATAAGACACAACGACGATGAAGGGGATTAAGAAAATCATGATCAGCGGAAATCGCGATAGGATGATGGGAACCGCAATAAATCCCACCAGAAAAGAATAGATATTGCTCTTCTTGGGGTCATTCTCGCTGTTCCAGAGCTGATAAACGAAAAACAACCCGATATTCATAAGAAGCGCCGGGAAGGAATAGTAATCGATGATGAAGGTAGGAATGGTCATGGTGATCAATATGGTGGAAATGATAACGATATAAAAAACCCTCTTCTTATCAAATAAAGTTGATAACATATGATAGGAAATTTGAGCGGTAAGGCAAAAGATAAGAACGCCGCCAAGCCTCGCCCAAATAAGATTGGGACTTCCCGCAAGGCTCAGCCACGCCCCTCCGATATAATCCGACAAAAAGATCATGATGAGAGTCTTGTCGCCATGACCAGAAAAAGCCAGTACCTGATTGGTCAGATGGAAGCCATTATCCGTAACGTCAATTCCCTGGAAAATCCACAGGAGATGAAATAGAAAAAGGACGGTAAATAGTGTGAAACTATTTATATAGAAATCGAGATTGCGTAATGGATACGTTTTCAATATTGAAGGCCTCGGGACAAGTTCAAATATTCATTAACATTGATTAATTTATCATTCTGTCATAATTCGTTTCAGCTTATTATATTTGTCCATAACATTCTGATGGCTACACTCAGGAACCGAGCGAAAAGATAGGTAAAGACACTGCCCATCTTGTACAGTTCCTGCAAGGAGAGAAACCAACGTTTCTTTAGCTTGATGACGTTGCCGCCAGCAACAGGCGACATAATAAGTTTGCTGATCCCTTTGGGGGCGAGATAATATGACAAGTTGGCATACATCGTATCAAAAATTAGTTCAATTCGGTTGCTTTCGTCCGGCACATAGGGAATGTCATCGCTTTCCCACATATATTGTACCCCAAAGTTCTCCCAACAGCCTTTAATGAGTATTTTCCCCTGCGGAGCCAGCATCTTGTAGGCCGGGGTGCCGGGATATGGAACCAGCGTATTGAATCGAATCGAATCAAGTGGTAAAGAATTGACCAGCTTGATCGTGTCATACCTATCTTGTCTTGTCTCGGTGGGCAAACCAAATATCAAGGTCGCGCCAACCGATATATGCGCGCGATGTGCTCTTTGAATAGCTTCTACGATTTGGGCAACTGTCTCACGTTTGTCAATAATCTTCATCAGCCTTTCAATGCCGGTTTCAAAACCAAAGTAGATCATTTTGAAATTGGTCGCACGCGCTTTTTCCAAGATTTCGTCGGTCGCATTGTCAGCGCGCATAGACGCGTGAAAGAATGCCTCCTTGTGGAGTCCCTCTTTGGTCAACGCATCACAGAGTTCGATAAAATGCCGACGATCGACAGCGATATTATCGTCGGCGAAAAAGACGGATTGCTGTTTGTATTTACGAATCAATGTTGTGCAATCTTGCACAACCCGGTCAACCGAGTGAAAGCGATACTTCTTGCCTGAAATGCTTCTGGACGAGCAAAACAAACACGAATACGGACAGCCGCGCGATCCCAGAACAGTTGAAAAGCTGGGATACCGAAGGATGTCTGTTTCGAACAGGTGATAAGGAATCGGCGGGATTGAGTCCAGATTGTCTATGTATGGACGGTTGGGGGTATGGATGGTTTTTCCGTCCACTGAAAAGGAAATGCCGCTTATTCCCCTATAATCCTTGCCCTGAAGAATGAGTTGTACTAACTCAATAAATGTCTCTTCCCCCTCACCACGAACAACCACGTCCACCCCGTCGGCATGAAGCGCCTCGTCCAAAGCAACAGTCGGGTGAATACCACCCAACACCACCGTCGCATGGGGGTCCACTTGCTTGACCTGCTGCGCCACCTCATAAGCCCGACCGGAATTGAGCGTCAAAACACTAATCCCAACAATTCGCGGGCTCTGCATAGAGCTAATCAGACGAGGAAAATCAGATTCGGATATAGGATCAATTTGTTCGTCTAAGATACGGACATCTATGCCTGATGTCATCAAGCATCCCGCCAGGATACCAATGCTTGTCGGAAATGTAATTCCGACAACTCGATTAATCCTCTTGTTCTGCGATGCATTCCCAATGCTTGGGTTTATTAAAAGAACGTTCGGACTCACAGTTTTTCTCCTGACTCAACTAACTCGTTAGTCCCTTTTTCTCCATACGATTCACCCATTTTGTAATCCATCAGTGACCTTTCCTGTGTCATCTTGGGTCAAGTCAACTAAAGACCTATTTCCCTTGTTTCGCAACCGATTCGTACAGCTTTCTCAATTATATATCTTGGCCTTTTTTTGCTCTCATCGAGTGTGCGCCATAAATATTCCCCCAATATTCCGAGCATGAGCATTTGCATCCCACCAATGACAAGGATCACAATCATCATTGAAGCCCACCCTTCAACGGGTATCCCTCGGAGGCCGTTGATAAAAACACAGCCAGCATAGATAAAACCAGCCAGTGCGATAAAGAAGCCAAAATAACTCATAAAGCGGATAGGAAAGTAGCTGAAGGCAGTTACGGAGTCGATAACTAATTTCAGCTTTTTTCTCAGCGTCCAGCCGGATTTTCCGTGAAATCGAAACTCCTTATTATAACTGATACTATCTTGATTAAAGCCAAGCCAAGTGATTAATGTCAGAAGGCTAACATGCGCTTCGTTGAATTGCTTCAACGCACAAATGACTTGCTTATCGATGAGAAAGAAGTCAGCCCCTGTGGCTGGCATTTCCCGGATACCAACAATATTTCTCATAATAAAATAATAAAGACGAGAAAACCCAATAGTGTTGGCTTTTTCTCCCTGCCTCTGTTCTCGAACGGCCCAGACGACCTTCGCCCCTTGTTGCCACTTGTCGATGAGATCGGGGATTGTTTCCGGAGGATCCTGGAGATCAGCGGCCATAACAACGGCGCAATGACCCTGACAGAAATCCAGCCCGCATTTGATGGCCATATGGGAACCTGCGTTTCGCGCCAGTCGTATTCCTTTAATATGGATATCCGTCTGAGCGATCTGCGAAATGACTTTAAATGTATCGTCTTGAGAATGATCATCAACAACGATCCATTCCCAATCGATCATTTCATCTTTCAAAACCTTTTCAATTCGCTGATAGAGAAGAGGTATGTTCCCGGCTTCGTTGTATGCAGGCGTGATGATGGTCAATAGGGTTTCAGGTGTTGTCATATGTGCACACAAGATTGTTTCAGGGTCATCACGACTATGAGTTGATCAGCTTCCGTCATCTGATGGTATAGCGGTAAAATGATGCAGCGATCTTGCGCCCTTTCGCTTTCGACAAGCCTGGCGCATCGTTTCGGTTCGCATTCGCATGGGCCGGGTCCTTTTCCACATGACCAGGTTCCGTGTCTGTAGGAATCTTCTCGATGGGCACACATAACGCCCCTGCGGGTTGCTATGCCAATGTCGAGCATCTTTTGCATCACGGTTATCTGATTCACCCGTTCCGGCAACCGCACGCAGAGGCTTTGCCAGTTGCTTCTTGCCCATTTAGGTTCTAAAGGCAATCCGATGCCTGGAATTTCTTCACCCAGCAGCATCCGATAACGTTTGACCATTGCTCTCCTCCTCGCAACGATTTCCGGCAACCTTTTAAGTTGTTCACGACCCATTGCCGCCTGCACATCGGTCATGCGGTAATTATAACCGACACATGGATAAGATTCCAAGATGACTTCCTTCGCCCCATGCCGAATGGTATCTGGAACGCTCATGCCGTGCTGTCGCCATAAACGGAATTGATGATCCCATTCATCATTGGCCGTTGTCAGCATGCCCCCATCCCCTGTACTGAGTAATTTTCGCGGATGGAAGGAGAAGCAAGCGATATCACCATGTGGCTTTCCGATTTTTCCCCATTTACCGTGCCAACTGATTTCACTGCCAATTGCGCAGGCTGCGTCCTCAATGACAACTAAGTTGTGCCTGCGAGCGATGCCGATAATAGGTTCAAGATTGCATGGCATGCCCATTTGATGAACGCAAAGAATGGCTTTGGTCTTATCGTTGATCAGCGTTTCAATAAGTGAAGGGTTCAGATTGAAAGTGTCCGGTTCGATATCCACAAAAACAGGTGAAGCACCACAATAGCGAATGCTATTTGCTGTAGCAATGAAGGAATGGCTTACAGTGATTACTTCATCTCCCGGCTTGATGCCAACGGCAAGCAGGGCAAGGTGAAGGGCGGTCGTGCAACTCGATACGGCACAGGCATGAGGCGCCCCAACAAAATCAGCGAACTCCTTCTCGAAAGACGCCACTTCTGGCCCTTGAGTAATCCATCCTGTGGCAATGACGCGCGCGACCGCATCGGATTCACGGTCATCCATCCAGGGTTTGGCGATGGGGATGAAATTCTTAAAATCGCTCATTGTTTTTGTAATGTCTCCCAATTCTTCACAATCTCACTTTTTAGAAATTCTTGAGGTGAAATGCCAGTGCTAACATACCAGTTCTTGAGCTTCTGCAACCCCTCCATAAATTTGATTATCGGTTTGAAACCAACCATCTGTACCGCTTTTGTTGTATCGGCATACAGCCTCAAAACGTCTCCGGGACGTGGCAATTCGTGGATGATTTGGGTTGTTCCTTCGATCATTTCGGAAACGGATGTCGCTAGTTGGTTAATCGATATTTCTTGATCGCTGCCGATATTAATTGTCTGACCGATAGTTTTCTTATGTAACCCGCATTCTATGATTCCCCGCGCCGTATCGGTGACATAAGTAAAATCCCTTGTTTGTTTTCCGTCTCCGAAGATGATCATCGGAAGTCCGGCAAGTGTTCTCAATAGAAATTTGGGGATCACTTCACCGCTATCACCCTCATGATGGCAATTGGGTCCGTATGTGTTAAAGGGGCGAATAACTGTTGTAGGATAGTCGTAGGTTTCAAAAAAGGCACGTGTGTAGCATTCACCAGCAAGTTTCGAAGCGCCGTAAACCGTATTTGGCATTGTCGGGTGTTCCTCGGTCATAGGTACCCATTTAGCCGTTCCGTATACCTCCGAACTAGAAATGTAGATGAATCTTTTAACGCCGTTTCTTCTTGAAGCATCAAGCAGCTTGAGTGTTGCTGTGGCATTGACATCATGATTTTCCAAGGGATCATGAATGGAATGTCTCACGCCGAGACAAGCCAGATGGAAAACAACTTCTGCTTGTTTCGTCAGTTTATCGATTTCAGCTTCGTCTCGAATATCGGCAATAATCAGATCTGCTCCATTGTCAATCGGGGCCTTCAGGTCCTCTTTTTTCCCATTGATGAGATTATCGATAACGATAACATGAAACCCGTATTGAACCAATTGCCTCGTCAATTCCGATCCGATGAAACCGGCGCCGCCGGTAACAAGAATATTTTTATAATCGTATAAATTCCTACTATTATCTTCTTTGTTATTCATTTATTGTTGTCTCCGGGTTACAATATGGCATGGATTACCTACTGCGATACAATTATGATCAATGTTTCTTATAACATTAGACCCCATGCCGATCATCGTTCTGTCTCCGATTTCTACACCGTTTATAATGGAAGTTCCACTACCAATATAACAGTTGATACCGATGGTTGCATAACCGGCAATCGTAATATTGGAACCAATTAAGCAATAGTCGTTTACCCGTACATCATGATGAATCACTGTGTTAGGTAAGATACAGACATGATTGCCAATTATTGCGTTACTCGTAACAACAACTCCTGCCATAATAAGAACATTTTTCCCTATTTTTGCCAATGGAGAGATGCAAGCCTTTGGATGAATGATTTGCGCCAACCTTTCGGATTTGATATTAAAGTTGTCAATAATCTTTTTTCTTTCTAAAAAGGTTGTAGGGCTGCCAGGTACGATGAGTAAAAATGCATCCTCATATTTATCTAAGATAGTTCTTCCAAAAACTCTATGGTCATTTTCTCGCTTAATTTGTTTATCAATACTATCATCTATGAATCCAATAAATTCGAATTCAGAATCAATGCAATCCAAGGATTCAATAGCGTTTCCGTTGTATGGAAAGATAAGTAGTTTTTTCACAATGAATTCAATTGATACCGTTCAGAGTATCTATAATATACGATACTTCAGCGTCCGTAAGTTCGGGATACATCGGCAAGGAAACGCAGTGATCAGCCAGATATTCTGCGTTTGGTAAATCCCCCTTCTTGTATCCCAAGTGACTATAAGCCCGCTGAAGATGACACGGTATCGGGTAATGCAAACCACAAAATATTTTTCTATCCTGCAAATACTGCATAACATGGTCTCTATCATCCACCGTAGCGACGAAGAGATGATAAACGGATGAGGACCAGGATGGCTGGGATTGCATCCGTATTTTATCATTCTTAATCCCATTGCGGTACATTTGGGCAATGGTTCTCCGGCGTTTGTTCCATGAATCTAGATATCTCAGCTTAACATTCAGGACGGCTCCCTGGAAGCCATCCATACGCATATTGAAACCCAGTTCTTCATGGTGATAACGGATTGTAGAACCATGATTCCTCAGGCTTTTGATTCGTTGATCGTTCGTGCCATTGTTAGACACAATAGCGCCACCTTCACCATAGGCGCCAAGATTCTTTCCGGGATAGAAACTAAAGCATCCCAATAAGCCAAATCCGCCCACTTTTTTATCCTTGTAAAGAGCACCATGGGCCTGTGCGCAATCTTCGATCATACTTAATCCATGGGTGTCGGCGATCGATTTTACGGCATCGACATCAAAGGGTTGTCCGTAGAGGTGAACACCTATTATGGCCTTCGTCTTTTTCGTGATTTTCCCTTCGATCTTCTGTGGGTCAATATTCCAGGTGTTAGATGTACAATCAACAAAGACGGGGGTCGCATTCACATACGATACTGCCCAAGCTGTGGCTATAAATGTATTTGCGGGAACAATGACCTCATCACCTGGTTTGATCCCGGCCGCGACCAAGGCCAGTTGTAGGGCAGAGGTGCCGCTATTGACAGCGCTACAATGGGAAGAATGGCAATAATCAGCAAAATTCTTCTCAAATTCTTCGACAAACGGTCCACCGGAAAAGGCGGTTTTTTCACACACCGCCGAGAGTGCCGCAGATATTTCCTCTTTGATTGTTACGTATTGCCGTTTCAAATCCATGAATTGGATAGTTTCATTCATAAAGCTTCTTTCTTTTAGATTGAGTTTTGGTGAGGTAATTATTCCCATAGTGTAACCAGTTTTCCCTTTTCTCTGATTGACTTTGTAGCGGCTTCGAGTATCCGGACAACCCGCAGGCCCATTTCGCCATTCGTGTCAGGTTCACGTCCATTCTCAATGCAGTCAATAAAGTGAAGTGCCTCTGCCTTCAATGCTTCCGTTGTGTCGAAGCGAGGTGCCCACATATCGCCGGTCCGGTAACCAATGAGGATTTCATAAATGCTGTCCGGAGCGCTATTAACCGTAATACCTGTATCGTAAATTTTAATCTTCTCGCTGGGTTGCAGATCATCAAATACGATCATCTTCTTGCTCCCCCCAATCAGCGTCAGGCGCACCTTGACTGGCGAAAGCCAGTTTACATTTATGTGTGCGATGAGGGAAGAATCGAAAAATAACGTCATGTAAGCCACGTTTTCCGGGGCATTGTTCACATGACTCATGCCGGTGGCGGAAATGGCGGTCGCATTGGCTCCCAGCACATAATCAAGAATAGCCAGATCGTGTACGGCAAGGTCCCAGGTTACGTTAACATCGTGTTGAAAAAGTCCTAGGTTCACACGTGTTGAATCGTAATAATAAATTTTACCTAACTCACCATTTTTAATTAATTCCCTTATTTTCCTAACTGCACCCATATAAACAAATGTGTGGTCCACCAGTAGGACTCGCTTGCACTTCTGTGCCTTATCGATCATCAGCGCCCCTTCATCGGCCGTTGCTGTCATTGGCTTTTCCACGAGGACGTGCTTACCGGCCTCCAAGGCCTGCATTGCGAGGTTGAAGTGGGTGGAAACAGGTGTTGCGATTACCACCGCATCGATCGATGGATCGGCGATCAGTTCACGGTGATCAGTCATGGTCTTGATCCATGGATAGCGGCTCTTTGCTAGTGCGAGTCTCTCTGATCTCAGATCACTGACCGAGATGACACTTGATCCGGAGACTTCTGAAAAGTTCCTGACGAGATTGGGTCCCCAGTATCCATAACCAATAACTCCAATTTTAATCATATAAATTTGCCTCCGCTTAATATAATAATATTATTACCTCCGGAATCTATCTTTCGTCAGTTGTGTGAATGATACGGGCGGGATTGCCGACAACAGTCACGTTATCAGGAACATCCTTTGTGACAACGGCGCCAGCGCCAACAATAGCCTTCTCCCCGATGGTTATACCTGCCAGGATAGTGACATTACTGCCGATCGATGCACGTTTTTTCACTCGGGTTTCGATAACGTGCCAATCTTCTTCTGTTTGCAAACAGCCATCTGCCGCGGTTGCACGCGGATACAGGTCATTGGTGAACATCACTCCATGGCCGATAAAAACCTCATCTTCGATTTTCACACCCTCGCATATGAAAGTATGCGAAGAGATTTTGCAGCGCTTGCCAATAAAAGCGTTCTTCTGGATTTCTACAAAGGCCCCTATTTTTGTTTCATCACCAATCGTGCAACCATAAAGATTAACAAGGTCAGGATGAAAAATTTTAACTTCTGATCCTAACTTAACATTACTTGTTATTGACATGCTTCCACTCCATTTGTTTCATTCCCCTATGTTGATTTAAATAAAAGAACAATTTCAGATTATTGTCAAGTAAACATGACCTATAAGACTATAGTCTTCGAGGTTATGCAAAGGTCACCGTAAATGACAAGGCCATCTTACCCTCGCTTGCATGGTTGTCTTTGGACATATTCATAATAGATCAGCCACTCCGCTGTATCTCTCATGCCTTCTTCAAATGAACGAGGGGTATATTCGAGCAATTTCCCTGCTTTTTCAATAGAATAAACTGTATGTTGGTTTAATTTCCCCTTTTCGTTCTCCTGAATGCCGCTGCTGAAGAGCGCATACAATTTTCTGGCGAATGTGGGATTATGGATCTTCAACCGTTCATAGAGGTCGACGAGTTGTGGTTCCGCAAATTTTCTTAAAAACTGAACATTACTGTGGAGAAAATTGCTGAGATAGGTTCGCCAAGTGTTACTGCCATAATCAGTTGAAAAGGGTGCACTCTCGATGCCGGCAATCTTTTTGTAGGCATGGAAATAATCATTCCAGGAAATGGGTTTCTCTCCCGAAAGAATAAAGGTTTGTCCTATGGCAGCGTCGGTTTCTACGCATAAAAAAAGGCCGTTCACCAGATCATCAATGAAAACGGGGTTACAGAGACCATGTACATCGCCTGTATTTTCCCAGCCTCCCGAGAGGACGCGTTTTATGGCGCCGATGGTCCAGATAGGTGAAAAGGGGCCGAAGACAACCGTGGGTCTGATTACCACAATCGGAAGGCCACGTTCCCTTAAATCATGGCAAATGGCCTCCGTCCTGATTTTAGAATTACCGTATTCATCTTCAGACAAACGAGCCTGAGTTTCTTCCGTGACCATTTCAGGGGGCTCGGGACCATAGACGGCCACAGTGCTCAGATGGATCAATCTTTCAACACCGTGCTGGATGGCGATTTCCCCCAGGTTATGGAGCCCTTCTTCGTTGATTCTGGCGTTGAGACCCGGATCATTGCTTTTGCCGTAAGCGCAATGAAAAATGACATTACTGTCTCCCAAACCCCGTTCGAGAGAGCTTATATCGAGCATCTTTCCTGGATACAGGGTGACGGGTAGTCTGGCCAGACGGGATGCACCGGCATAATTATGAACGAGGCATCTGGCGGGGATTTGATAGTCAAGCCATAAGCGTTCGGCAATGCGGCCGCCGATAAATCCCGTGGCGCCGGTAATAAAGACCCTGGAGGCGCTCAAGTTCATTGGGATGCCACTCCTTTTAGCCATGTCATGGGGATGGCTTGGCGGGACGAGTAACAGGCCTCAATGAATTTTAGCGCCTGGAGCGCTTCTTCTCCTCTGATGAAGGGTGGGCGTTTGTCACGAATGGCTGCGGAAAAATCAAGAAGCAGATCCCGCACGGGAGCTCCTTTTTCTGTCTTTATAGAGACCGTTTGATTGCTGTCTTTACGAATATAAATTCTGCGGGGCGTAAAGGGATTCCATGAGAGGACGCCTTTTTCAAAATAGAAGGTGTAAAAGTTGTTTAAAACAGCCAGACGGGTCAGCTTCACATGGCCCGTAACACCCCGTCGGAAGGTCATTTGTATTTCTCCCGTCGCTTCGAGACCGCCGAGGTTGTCGTCTGCGTATTGAAACGAGGCGACCTCATCGTCAATCCACCAGAACAGGAGATCAAGAAGGTGAACCCCGATATCCATGAGGACGCCGCCACCTGCCTTTTCTTTGTCGAAGGTAAATCCGGTTACGGTCGGCCAGCTAAAAACGGTTCCCTCGCGGAAATCGAAGCCTGTTAATGCGCCTAATGTGCCCGTGGTGATGATTTCCTTAATCTTCTTGACGGCGGGGAAAAAGCGCCGGACATGGGCAACAGTCAATGTGAGAGAACGGGCTTCCGCCATACGCAGAAGGGTTTCGGCGTCTCTGACGTCGATCGTTATGGGTTTTTCACAGAGGACATGCTTTCCTTTTGCCAAACAGGTCTGAGCGATAGGGTGATGAAGGTGATTGGGAACGCAGATAATGACGGCATCCACATGGTTCATGGCGGCGTCGAGATCTGCCCCCAGGTATGCGAAGGGGGGGTGGCCGGCCGCCGCCTTGGCCCTGATACTTTCGTTCGATTCGACAACAGCGGTGAACTCCAAACCCCTAATCTCCCTTAACATGGGGAGATAGGCCTGCTGGGCAATGGCGCCTGCCCCGATTAAGCCGATTCTGATAAGGTTGCCGGAAGGCATGTTCATCCCTTCGCCTGTGAAACCTGATTCAAAATGGCCGCCAACTGTTCCGTTGCCTTTTTCCGGGAATAATGATCCAATATCGCCGGTATGCCATGATAGGGAATGGCGCCGTGGGCTTCAAAATCCTGGAACCATCGCCATATCTGTTCCTTGCAGGCCTCAACATTGTTGAGGATGACGCCTGATTGCGTGGATCTCAGGATATCACCCACCCCCTTATTATCAAAAGGAATGGACAATATATTTTTTTTCGCCCCCAAGTACTCAAATATTTTTCCGGAGAGAATGCCTTTCTGATCCGCGTCGTTCCAATTCAGATGTAAAAGGACATCGGCCTGTTGTTGTGCTTTAACGGCCTCACGAAAGGGAACGGCGCCCAGGCATTTTACGGTCTTTGTCAGGCCGTGGGCGGCGATCATTTCAATGAGTTCATGGGGGTGCTCACCATAAATAAGGCACTGTAGGCGATCCGACGGGATGTGTTTTCCCCGAAATAGCGCGGCGATGCTTTGAAAGAGGATGAGGGGCGTACGTCCTTTTGACGAGAAATCGATGTCATACATCCGACCCGTATAGGTGATTGTAAAGGGCCGATTTACAGGCATCTCCGATTCCGGATAATCTTCGGCATCATAACCGTTATAGATGACGAAATTTTTAGTGGTAAATGTTTTGTGGAGATGCAGCAGATCTTCCATGTGCGGTTCCGAGACGGTAATCAGGGCGCTGGCACTTTTGACTGTCCGGACTTCGAGCCACGAATCGATCATCTTACGAAGCTTATTGACATCCCGGTAGTCCGCTTGCGACCAGAGATCTCTGAAGTCGGCGACCCAGGGGATGCCCGTTCTTTTTGACAGACTGTTGGCAACAAGATGACTGGTCATGGGAAGGGCCGTGCTGAAGATCACGTCCACAGGGTTTTGACGAAGGTATGCCAGTGCCTCCGTTAACGCATAGGGATACCATCCAATGGCGCTGTCCGGGAATTCGATCCAGTTGTTCCAAAAATTGCGCACACCGCTTTTAAATCTATCCCTGATTATTGAATGATGACGAGGGGGAACGAAAGCATCATGAGCATTTAAATTAGGAGAACGCTCCTCGTTGTTTTGTCTAAAAGGAGGCAGTTGTGCCAGATATTGCATTGGAGATTTAAGGGAAATGAATTTTGCCCTGATAACTTTAACGCCTGATAAACGCCCTTCTGTTTCGTCGCAATGCCAGTATTGTGTTTGCCGTGTCGCCTTGATTTTGTGTGTGGCAATCGTGAGGATCGTAGGCTGCCAGTCAAAGGAAGGCAAGAATTTGGCGAACTTCAGGCTCCGAAGCATGCCCATTCCCGCAAGAGGCGGGTAACTAAAAGAAATCAATAATACTTTCTTCAATCTAGGGGTTCAATCCTTTCGGTCAGTTTACAACCACATTCTCCGCAAAAAAGGAAAGGAATTATTATATATCCAATAATTGGGGAATCTCGACCAACTCGGACACGATAAACAGGTGGGAAGTGAATCAAATGCGCCCCTGAGATGCGTCTTCCGGAAATGGCGAACACGGTCTGACACATAAGCTTCTTTAATTGACGTATCCCGAACATTCCCTAAAAGTAATTCACTTTTTTCTCGGTAATGGTAATCCATCACCTTTCCATCACAGGGATAAATATTTCCGTGGATATCCAATTTTATTTCACCCCAGAGATGGGCGCATGGATAACGTGCGGAACTGTTGCTACACGAACTGATGGGTTGATCCCCCCGAAGTGGAAGAATGTTCGATATACTGACGACATCTTCAGCGCCTAAAAGCGGGTTCCAATAAGAAACAGCGTTTGGGATATATGATTTATTTCCTTCATGTTTTTTAAGATTCAAGTTAATGCGTAAAGTGGTTGATTTCAGAGAGCGCCTGTTTTCTATAAGCGCTTTAATATTTTCAGTCACTTTTTCATAGGCATCAATCCCGCAGATTGCCAAATAATCCTCTCTGTTCACCCCATTAAAACTTATCATGCACTCGTCTAATCCTGCTTGAATAAGATCTTTTGATAAATCAGAGGTCAAGACGATGCCATTGGTAATAATTCTTACGTTACTTTCGGGAATGTAGCGTTTAACGTATGCCACGGCTTCTATAAGTCTTGGATATAAGGTGGGTTCTGAAAGTCCCGTCAGATTGAAGAGGATTTTTTTATGAAGCCATTTTTTTACCTCATCAACTGTTTTTTCCAAAAGGAAAAAATCCATGTCTTCATTCACAATTTGATAATCCCGTCGCACACACATTGGACAAAATGCATTACATCTTGTCGTCATTTCAAAGCCTATAGCTGAAGGCAGATCTCTATTCATGAGTCTTCGAAAGCGGACTAATCGATACATTTGTTTTAGATTGTCGAGCAAAAAAGCCACGGTTGCCTCCTAATAAATAGAGATCAACAACGAAAGATTTTAGGTAAACGTTACGTTATTTAATTGAACCCATCGGATGAAATTGATACATCGCCATATCTCGCCTGAATAAGGCTTTGCATGTTCCTTTATCTGTGTCCAATACTGGACAATTTCCTCAAGATGAAGCGGCGCCAAATCCCCCGGAATGGCTTCCTTCAAGACTTTATCGATCCAAGGCGTCTCTGACGTTATCCACTGATTTTCAGGCGTGGCGAAACCAATTTTATCTCTTCGATCTAAAATGATGTCGGGGACAAGACCCCGCATGGCCTTTCGGAAGACGTGTTTCGTTTCTCCCTGCTGATTGATGAGATCGTCCTCTTTCAGAGAATAAATAAATTGTACAAATTCCGGCGTAAGAAAAGGGACACGACTTTCGATGCTGTGGGACATGGAATTCCGGTCTTCATAACGGAGTAGCATGGGGAGACTCGTGAGAAGAAAGGATTGGGCCATCGTTGCACGAAGAACCGTTTTCGTCTCACGTGGCGTCTTCATGGGCCTTTTAATCGCAACATGATGATCATTCAACCATGATTTATTCATATAGGCAGGGGCAAATTCCGTGCCGGGACTTTTCCAAAACAGCGACTGGAATTCGGCCGGTATAAAATATATGACTAATTCCTTCAGTACATTTATTTTGGATACATTCGGAAGGCGGTCAATGGCATTCAGGAAAAGATAGGCTCTCATCAAGCGCCCCTGTTTTACGAGTGAAGCCAGCTTGGCCGTCAGATAGCTAAAATATCCCCCCAGGATTTCGTCTGCGCCCTGACCATCCAGCATAACCTTGAGGCCGCGTTCACTTGCCAGTTTAAATACGCGTTGCTGAGCGTAGATGCTTGTAGTGCCGAAGGGTTCTCCCTGTATGGAAATCAACCGATCAATATCCTGGATCAACTCCGTTGAAGTGGGTTCCGTGCTGTGGGATATGGCGTTTGCATCTTTCACGATTCTATTGACATAGGCTTCCTCGCAAATCTCGGTGTCATGAAAGATGGCGCTGACGGTGTGCAAATCGAGAGCGTCCCCTTCAAGATGCCTCATGGCCATGACGATTGCCGAAGAATCAATTCCTCCCGATAAACATGATCCAACGGGAACATCACTGCGCATGTGCAGGCCGATATTTTTCAAAAACAGGTCACGCGTTATAGCAGTTGCTTCGTCAGCGGGTAAATCGAGCGTGATGTCGGTCTGTAATCTCCAATACTGTTGTGGGGCGGAGAAGGAGAGATTCCGGATATCCATGATTAAGTAATGGGCGGGCGGTAATTGGTATACATCGGCAAACATTGTTTGATCGCCATGATCGGTGAGCCCGAAGCGGAGGTAATCATAGACCCGCTGAGGATTAGCTTGTCTCGAAACCAGGGGGGATTGAATTAAGGCCTGAATTTCCGAGGCAAAGGCGAATTGCCCCCTCACGTTGGTGTAGTAGAGGGGTTTTATACCAAAGAAATCTCGGGCCAAAAAAAGACTTTTTTCTTTCAAATCCAGAATCGCCAGGGCAAACATCCCCACTAGACGATTAAGCATAGCCGGTCCCCACTCGATAAACGCCTCAATGACCACTTCCGTATCCGTTGCGGTCTTGAATGGGTGCCCCAATTTCCTCAGTTCGTCGCGAAGCTCTAAATAATTATAGGTTTCGCCGTTGTAAACGATCCAATATCTTCCATCGCGGCTGGACATGGGCTGATGGCCTGCCGGCGAGAGGTCAATAATGGAAAGGCGGCGATGGCCCAAGAGGATGTTGAAATGCTTCTCGGTAAATTCCCTAACATCAGGAAATTGAAGCGATGGTTCCGTATCGCGTCCCCGGCATTCGTATGACTGATTCTTAAGTGTATTTACCAACAGATACCCTTCATCATCAGGCCCACGGTGACGAAGGGTATCTAAAGCCTTGCAGCATAAACTGACATCAATATGGTCTTGGGGTTTACAGATGGAACCTAATATGCCGCACATAAGGTTTGATCCTGATTTCCGAGGCGGGGATGATGATAGAATATTTGAATTTAAACGGGCTCTTTCCGCATACCGGGAATCGAACTCAAGAGCTTTCTTGCCTGGTCCGGTGTAATGATGCGGGCCATGAAGGCGACGGGAACAAATAAAGATACTAAAAGCAATTTTGTGACGATAACGGTAGGGTCCAAGTGATGAACCTGCCATAGAGCGCCGACGATAATATAGATTATGGCTGTGATGAAGATGATAGTAGCCGGTCGAAACCGATAGGGAATGGGATACATCTGCTGGGAACGGTAAAAGAGGTAGATCGGCATCATGGCTTGGCTCACGAGTGTCGCAACGGCGGAGCCTGTTTTCCCCCAGAGGGGAACCAAGAGAAAATTAAAAAGGATATTCAGGATAGCGGCCATCGTCACGCCGAAGCCCGTCGGGGCTGTCGTCTTCATAATGGTGGGTCCGACCGATGCGATAAAGCCGAGGCCGATCATCACATAACTTAGGGACAACAGGCCAATGACGGAATTTGCCCCCAGATAACGTTGGGTGGCGAAGATCATGATCACTTCCGATCCGAACATGGCAAGCAGGGATACGCCGACACAGGTCACCCATAGATAAGCCAACAAAACATGGGCATAAACTTCTTTGGCGTCGTCTCGTTTATGGATGGACAGAGAAAATGGACCCCAGGCCTGCTGGAAGGCGCCGGTGAACAGGGCAATGCCCCAGGCAATGGAACTGCCCACCTGATATAGCCCTACCTCGGCTGTTGAACTGTAATTTTGGATAAAATATCGGTCACATGAATTAACGATCCAGAAAGCCAACGAGGCGGGAATCAAAGGCATGGCGTATTTTATCATGTCGGAAAGACGAGAAAATCTAAGATAACGGGGATGAATCCAATCGCGCATGAGAAATATGGCGATGCCTCCCCCTACGATCGCTGAGAACAGTTGGGCGTAGAAAATACCCAAGAGTCCCCAGCGGAGAAAAACCACCAGGATGAGGGTCATAACAATGTTGAAGATATTAACGCCCAAGGCGTAGAAGGTTGTCGCCCAAGGCCGTCGCTGCATTCTCAGCCAGGTTGACGTGACAAAACCGATGAGTCCGATGGGCAGGGCAAAGGCCGATATCTGGAAATAAATGGCCGCTCTCCCATCCTTGACAATCCAGTGGCTCAGCTCAGAAGAAAAAATGAGTGTGATGGCGCAGAATGACGAGGCAACGACCAGTTGACACCAAAACCATGAGGATAAGGTCGTTTTCCGGTCGTTTTCGTCTTTCGTGTCCCAATACCAGCGCCCGGCGGCTGAATCCAGGGCCAGGATCACGAATATGCCGACCAGACTCATCGTGGTGGTCACCAGGCTCATGACGCCGTAATCTTCGGGCGAAAATATACGCGTATAGATGGGAACGAGAAATATGGAGAGGAACCGGGAAGCGATCCCAGCAAGTCCGTATACAAGACTCTCTGAGGCAAGCTGTTTAAGAAATTTCAACAAGGCGATTTCTCTCCGCCTATAGGGTACTGTCTCGTAAAAAAAGATTGGATCATTCGATTTTTTCAGGAGCCACGCCGGCGAATTCAAGAAAAGCCTTTTCTAAGCAAGGTTTGTCATCTAGCTGCAAAGCTTCGGCGCCGTAATGCTCAACTAAACCGCGAACCATTTCCCTAGTTCGCCATTCAGGCAACATGCCGTGGAGATATCGAATATCTTTAGGGTCACACCACCATTCCTCAGGTATATCGCCGTTTATTAATTGCAGATATCGTGCTGCAACATGCTCCGGCCTCCATCTTGATCTAACGAACTCGTAGGCCATTTTTCCCAAATCCAAGCGGTAGTCAACATCAATAATAAGTCTTTCTATGGCTTCTTCGATTTTGTCTGGATGCACAAACAAAGACGGGGGAACATCTTTTTCAGAATAATAGTCTCGAATTTGATCACAAAAATATCCCCCAATGACGGCCGGTTTGCCAAAGTGCGCCGCTTCGGATGCAAAACCTGCCATGGGCGTATCCGAATAAAGTTGATCAATGATGAAATCACATTTTTCAAGTTCTTGTAATACTTGTACGTTTGGCATATTCTTGATAAGAACAAGCTCTATGGAATGACCTTTTGTGCGAAGACTGTTAATCACCTGTATAATTATTTTAGTTCCTTTTACCCGTTCATCCGACGGACTATGCAGTATTCGTACTACCCCCCGGTCAGCCAAGCTGCTGACTGCTGTTGAATGCTTTCCTGGGTCGAGGGGGATCCCCATCATTAACCAGTTTATATAAGCTTTTGTATGGAAATGTGCCTGTGGGATAGCATTAATCATAAAGTCGGCATATTTTTCAATGCGGCTGATGAGTTTCTTATGATGCATTACCACTGCAGATAGGTTCTGATAGCTTACTTCAATGTCTTCATTGCAATACATACCATCAAGATACGGAGGCCTGGAATCCGATCCGTTGAACGTAAAGATTATTTTCTTGCCTAATATTTTATATATAGCAAGCTCCCAGGGCCTATTCGTATATGTTTGTCCAAAACCAAAAATTAATACATCGTATTGCAACGCAATCTTAATAACAACACAAGTTTCCAAGAAACTATCAAGAAGCGCCAGTAGAATTTTTTGCAGCAGTTTAGTCTTTGGCGTATTGGCCCTCATCGATGCTGTTTTCAACCACGCTCTTATGACAAAACTGGAATATATATTTATCCCGTAATTGAAGGGATTAGGAGTTTTTAAAAGAATATCCGAATGAATCCCAAGCCGCTGAAAGCCTTTACAAAGATTCGTGTAATATCCTGCAATTTCAACAGGTCCTAATAGAATCTTCATACCAGGTTAATTCAATCTTTGCCTGATTGACCTGATGAATTGGCTTGGAAACTTCTCTTCACCTGACAGCTCCACCCACCTCACTCTTAATTTCCCTTCACCCGTCGCGACCTCAACAAACCCATCACTAATGAGGGTTATCTGACCTGGAATGGCGAGAAAGTTCTCCTCCGGCGCCAGCTCGGCATCCCAAATAATCATTTTCTGTCCCTCGAACTCGCAGAAAGCCCCGTCATAAGGTTTGTTGCAGGCATTGATCAGCCGCAGAATCTCCGCGGCGCTTTTGCTCCAGTCGATACGACCGTCTTCCGGCTTGCGGGGGTAGCAGCGAAGTGCGTCCTTGGGGTCTTTGGACTGACGCTCAAGTACATAGTTCGGGTCTTTTTCCAACTGTTTCAGCGCATACGTAAAAAGTTCAGGAATTCGACCGCTCATCCATTGGCAAACTGCCGTTACCTTGGTGTTGAGGGTCAGCGGAAAAAAATCACGAGCGATGATGTCACCACTATCAAGTTCACCACCGATCATCTTGTGAATACAAAGGCCGATCCTTTCTTCACCATTGATAATGGCCCAGGCTTGGCAGGCGTTTCCCCGGTATCGTGGTAAATCGCCACCGTGGGCATTCAAAATACCCAACGGGAAAAGATCAATTACCGATTGCGGAATGACACCGCTGTAATTCAAGCTGATTCCGATGTCGATCTGGGGCAACAGCCGAATCGTCTCGATGGTTTCCTCAATTCGCGGTGTATGGATGAAAGGAATACTAAGCGCTTCCGCCAACGATTGAAAGTCGGCTGAGGTTCTCGTGTACTCGGGTGCCTCTTTGGCTGTAATGATCAAGGCAAGATCATGCCCCTGTTCAGGCAGGCGTATGGCAGTATCGTGAAGAATCTCGGTGCGTCCGATTATAGCAATGCGCATCAGCGTAGACCTCTTGGAAAATCACATTAACTCGATAAAGAGCAATTAAAAATAATATTTGAAACAACGAAGACGGCTGAGAAATTCATGAGGTAACACGGTTAAATCCCTGAGCTAAACTGGTTTCCTTCAGTACGGCCTGTTCTGCTTCTATTCTATTCAATCCTTGTTTCCGTTTTCTCGCAAGAAGCTCCCCAATATGCAACCCCGCTGCATGCAAGTCTATTAGTGGTTTAGGCCCTACATAATCCGTCGTTATAGACATGAACCCGGGTATTGCAAAAGAGGGCGGAGAATATCTCAAACCAGCAACAGCTATTTCTCTTGCTGCCACATTCCCACATATATGAATTACAACCAAGCCCGGATTTAGCTTGTAAATATCTTGGGCAGAAGGTTCCGTTTCCATCCCGAACAAGGGCTTTTTATTTCTATGATCACAAATAATCAAGGCATCGGCGATTTCAATGGATTCCCAAAAAGAGTTAACATCATATTCTCCTTGATTCGTGACCTTAAAAAAATGGGGAATACCGCCCGCATTAGAAATAGTCGCGACAATTGGATTGGCAAAGTCAGCACTTCCCAGCACAACGATATTGCTGCAAAGCACTTCGATGTCCATGTTAAGGAGCATCTTCAATGCAGTAATCCCGATATATTTCATCGTTTCGAGTTTTTGGTGGGATTCATTTGTCCCCAAAATAGGAATGCCAAGACGGTATGCTTCCTGAAGGTCCAGATCTTCTTTTCTGTACTCCCATGTTTCCCACATAAGAGGTATAACAGCCGTCGTTTTGAGCCTCCCCAAGAAAGCCTTGTCCAATGGCCGGACGAAACCGAGGTTAGTAATGATGTCCGCATCGGCTATCCTCGGGTCATCCCGCGATAATATGACTTCGACTCGCGAAGATACCCCCCATCTTTGAGCAAGTCCCAAAGTTGTTTCACGAATTTCATCAGCCTTTCCGTGCCTTGAATCCTTTGTAATCGCATACACCATGTTCGCATTCGCCATGGCCGCGATCAATGGTGTCAACATGTAATAATTGGTGGCTGCTTCAGTCAGTACAATGAAACCGGAGAGATCAATATTGAACGTCTCAATTATCTGCTGGATGAGCCTTAAACATCGAATTTCATTTTGTGGTAACATGTGGGTACCTACATAAACTCATGCGTATGCGAACTGGAAAAGCTTAAAAATAGGCAAAGAAATGGCAACCATCTCTATGTCCGCTACAGTTCAACGAATAAACCGCCCACTATAGCACGCTTCCTCATGATGAAAGTGAACTATAGATAGCCCGTTATTAGTAACCAATGCCATGATTTCTTCCTCGCTGAACCGTCGGGCATTGCTGGGGCTGTACCAGTCAAAATTTGTCATAACAGAAGTTTCCCTGCCTAAGTGTTCGTTCCAGAAACACTTCAAGAAATTCCAATAGACAAATCGTTGAATATCGTACACACCCCCCTTAATTCCCAAAGCGGGTATTTCGGGGCAATCAAAGCTGATCTGCAATTCACTCAATCTCCTGCCAAGTTCAGCAAGCTGCGCTGACATCTCCCACAATTCGTCTGATGTCATATTGGTGCATTGTGTCCGAAAATAGTCATCAATAAGTTCTCTTGGCAGCGCTTTTTTTGCGTAAAAGTAACAGGCTATCTCCCCACCCTTCTTAGTAATTCTTGTAAACTCTTCGAATGTTTTATTGGGATTCTGTGTATGCTGGATGACCTGATCGCAACTGACGTAATCGATGCTGCTGTCAGGAAAAGTGGTCATGGCTATATCGCCACGGATGAAAAAGAGATTGGATAAATGACTGTAGTTCTGAGCGGCAAGTCTTACTATTTCTGAAAAATCCATACCAATCACCAGAGAGTCAGGTGCCAAGTCGGCAAACCAAGCCGCTTTGTAACCAAGACCACAACCAGCATCGAAGATTACTTTTTTATCACACAAAAAAGTTGAGAGGGTTTCCTCCGAAGAAAAACCGTAAAGAGAAAGATACCAGTGCTTTTGAAATTCGTAACACCGCTCTTTTTCATTGCTCTTTTCGTATGCAGTCCATTTGTCCGAAAATGCCTCGTTAGTTTGCGCCTGATCGGCATCAGTTGCCTCTTCGTTCAGTGAAATGAAATTAGCACCGTCCGGAAGCGGCCTATCCAGTCCGGTCAATTTGACAAATAAACCATTAAAAGATTCTTTGTTCATACATACCTTTCGTGATATCTTACAGTTCATAACTGCCGGTGACATGGCTTGGATTTAGATATTGGATTTTAGCCATTCTTCAATATTGAGAAAAGACCAAATGAGCAGCCGTCTGTTCTGCGTTCCGCTCAAATGATCCTCAATCAATGCTTCAATGGCTGATCGATCCATCCATTCATAAATGTGGGCATTGCGCTTAAAAAAAGTGTTCTTTACAAATTCGATGCTATCCCCCTTGAACCAGGAGGCGTCTGGTGCAGAAAAGCCCTGTTTTGTGGCATTTGTGATGTCTTGGGGAATATATCGCTCCATGACGGTGCGCAGGATCAGCTTGCCGTCGTTGGTCTTCCGGAAATATTTCTCCGTTTTTGAACCCGGTTCGTTTTCGTTGATACCGGCTGCCTCCGTCAGATTCCTCAGCTTTAGATTAACGGGTATTTTCAGGGCAAAATCCACCAGATCGTTGTCCAGAAACGGCATACGCGTTTCCAGCCCGTGGGCCATGCTCAGCTTATCTTCCACGATGAGCAGGCCATGAAGAAACGTCCGAGCTTCAAAAGCAAGGGAATGGTTGATATAGTCTTCGGGTCGGTTCAGGTTATGGTCATGTTTCAAGAAGACGTCCCGAAAGATGTCGCGAGTCCAGACGTTCTTCACTTCATTCCACACAGGCCGGAATAATTTTTTGATGGTCGTATTGGAAACCATGCGCTGCCAGTAAGCGTAATATTTATCAATGTACTGCTCGAAATTGTCGGTGGGATCCACGGCCCGATAATAACGCCAGGGATAACCGCCGAAAAGCTCGTCGCCCCCCCCGCCGGAGAGAACGACCTTGACGAATTTGGAGGCTAACTGGGCTGCGTAATAGTTCGGGTAGCTCTGGCCGACGCGGGGCTCTTCGAGATGCCAGGCCAGTTTTGGGAGGATGCGCTCCATGTCTCCGGCCTTCAGGACCATCTCGTAATGCTCCGTTTTGAAGAGGTAGGACATGTATTCCGCTTTTTCCCGCTCGTCGAAGCCCAGTTCAAGCCCTGAGGCGGAATGGAGATCAAAACCGCAGGTGAAGGTCTTCATGTAGGTAAGCTGCTTTGCGGCGATAGCGGTGATGGAGCCGGAGTCCATGCCGCCGCTGAGATAGGCCCCCACGTCCACGTCGCTGATGAGCTGACGGTTCACGGCCTGGCGGAAGAGGCGATCCAGTTCTTCGACGTATTCCTTTTTACTTAGCGGATTTTCCGGCTCCGAGAAATACCAGGACCAGTAGCGCGTTGTTCGCAACTCGTGACTCCCTGCAGCCAGGGTGAGGTGGGCGTAAGTACCGGCGGGGAAGAGCCGGATGCCTTTGAACAAGGTCTTGTCGGTAAAGAGGTTCTGGAAGGTGAAGTATTCGAGGAGAGCTTCCAGGTCGATTTCTCTCTTCACTGCCGGGTGGATGACGATCGCCTTCTGTTCGGAGGCGAAAATAAAATATGGGCCGGCAAAGGTGTAGTAGAGAGGTTTTGTGCCGTAACGGTCCCTGGCGAGGAACAGCTCCTGCTTTGTCTTGTCCCAGATGACGAAGGCAAAGTGGCCGTTGAATTTTTCAAGGCACTTGGCGCCCCATTCCTTGTAGGCGTAAAGAACGACTTCCGTATCCGAACGGGAGCGGAACTGGTGGCCCAGCGCTTCCAACTCCGTGCGCAGTTCCTGGAAGTTATAGACCTCGCCATTGTAGGTGATGACATGCTGGTTTTGTGTCGTCGCCATCGGCTGGTGGCCGGCCGGCGACAGGTCTATGATCGCCAGTCTGCGGTGGCCAAGGCCGATGAAGCTATCAGTATAAAAGCCCTCACCGTCCGGTCCTCGGTGGGAGATGGCGTCGGTCATCCGCCGGAGAAAGACCGGGGAGACGGGCTCACCGTTCAGATTGAATATGCCTGCTATGCCGCACATTTATTTTTGGCCTTGCTCTTCAATAAGGAACGCCCTGATTTCTTCGACCGGGAAGATGTGACCTCCATTGTGAATAGTACACCTGACATTCGGCAGATCCGTCAATTTTTTGCAGGAACGCTGTTCTTCAGCCTCAATCTTGTATAATCCTGTCTCCTGCTTCCCCCATGTGAACAGATAATGTGTCCGGGTCTTGCTGATTTTACTCGTAAGCTTGGTGATATCAGTCCAGCGTGCATACGACCCAGGAATAATTATCTGGTTCAAGTCGCCCGACCATTCTGCCTTTCCATTAATCATGCTGTAGCCCGATGCCACGATCGCAATATCCGGCTCGGATTGAAGCGCATTCAGAAGTGCTGCAGAGCCTCCCTGTGAAACCCCAGCAATGATTGTCTTCCCGTAGCAGCTCTTTAAATACTTGGTAATCGCAAGACTCTGCACGATGTAACATGCAGAATATGAAGAACCGCGATTTAATTGGTAATTCACGATGAAGTTATTATTAAGTTTCTTTTTGCCATCATGAAAAGCGATGATATCCTCGTTGGGTTTGATAAAGACAAATACATCTACCGCGCTCTTTTCCAGCGCATCAATGATACCCTCGTGATAATTTTTCGGGTCACGGGTGTAAATAGCATGTGATTGATTGTTTCCGCTGCCGGGAATAATTAATGCTGCAGTCTTGCCTTGACCGCAGTCTATGTTTCTTAACCAATATGCGTATGCGTTATATTCTTTGCCGTAAAGAGCAAAGCGAACCTGCATAATCTTTGTTTTTCCGCCATCAAAGCTCAATGAATTCATAGATAGGAGTATTAATTTCTTATAGGCAGTATTAAAATTTTTGACATCAGTGAAGATGCTTTGGTTGGCTCTATAAATGCCGCTTAGAGTGGAGATTGCCGGTAAAAGCTTTTCCCCATCAATGGCGGGTTCGGTAAAGGCATATTGAAGAAGCTCTTCTTCGCCCATATATGACCGATTAGTATCACTGACATGAGACGCACTCATTATAACATACAAATGTTTTAGTTGCTCATAGGGGGGCCAGCGATAATGACCAACTCCTACGCCATAAGCAAAAACAGCAATAATTGCCAAGAACAGCGTTATGACTCTTAGCGTATTTATTTTAGACAAAAACGATTTATGCATATCAATAATCATAGAAACGACTGAAGCATATCGATGACACATTTTTGGTCGTGGTCGGTCAATTCATGGTACAAAGGAATGGTCAGGCAATGATCTAAGGCATAGCGACTGCCCTCGAAGGATCCGTGGTGGATGACATGACGACCTTCGGAGAACGCCGGGTGCATATGGATGGCATAGGTGCCGATCTGAACTTCGATGCCACTTTTTCTCATGTGTTTCATGATTTCATCACGATTCTCAACGAATAAGCAGAAGGACTGGTAGGAATGTTTGCCGCCCGCCGTTGTTTGAGGGATCTGTATCTTATCGACGCCGCTGAGAAGTTCCTTGTATCTTTCTGCCAATTCGATCCGCTTGTTTAGGAGTTCGTCGATATGCTGCATCTGCACAAGGCCGACGGCGGCAAGAATATTGCTCAGCTTGTAGTTCGTGCCTATGCGCGCGAAGACCGTGCCTTCACGGGTTGCTGATACGTCCATGCCGAAGTGTTTATAGGATTCCATCCAGGCGGCCCATTCAGCATGGTTGGTGGTGATCATGCCGCCTTCACCGGTGGTGATGAACTTCCGCGGATGAAGACTGAAGACGGAAATATCGGCGTAATTGCCGACTCTTATACCCTTGTACTCAGCGCCGATGGCGCAGGCGGCGTCTTCAATGATATAGACGCCATGCTTTTCCTTGATGGGGTTGAGTCTGTCATAATCCAGGGGATTGCCAAAGATCGAAACGGGGATGATGGCTTTTGTTCTGGGTGTGATGGCCTGTTCTAAGGCATCGTAATCAATTAGCATGGTATCTTTGGAAACATCGACGATAACGATGGTCGCCCCCACAATGGCGACGACATCCGCCGTGGCCGGGTAGGTGTAATTAGGAACGATGACCTCATCGCCGGGTCCGATATTAAATACGCGCAAGGCCATTTCCAGGCCCGTGGTGCAGGATGTCACGGCAATGGCATGTTTGCAGCCAACAAAGTGCTTGACGGCGTTTTCGAAATCCTTCGTGATGGGTCCTTCGGTCAGGTAGCCGCTGTCGAGGACTTCGCAGACCTTATCCTTTATTTCCTGCGTAATGTAGGGCTTGATTAACGGAATTTTATTCATCTATTTCCTGTCACCTTGCAGTCATCGTCTACCAGCTATCAGCTACGAGCTACGCGCTTTCTTTCTTCTCGATTCCACTGCATCCATATTGTTCTTCCGCCATTCGATGAGACGTTTCAGGCCTTCTTCCAGCTCTACCGTCCAGGTGAAGCCGAGATCCCGCTGCGCCGCGACGGGATCGCCCACCCGGTTGGTCACGAAGGTCAGCCCGGACGGTTCGTATTGGATAGTCAAGTCCGATCCGGAAATATTCAGGATCATCTCGGTCAATTCCTTGATGGATGTTTTAATACCCCGTCCCACGTTGTAGAAACCGAAGGGAACATCACTTTTCAAGGAGCAGACATTGGCCCGTCCCACATCGCTTACGTAGATAAAATCATACGCCTGGCTGCCGTCGCCAAAGACCACGGGGGGAAGGTCCTTGTCCAGGTTATCAAGAATCTTCATCATGACGGCGATATAGGTGCCTTTGTAGTCTTGGCGGGCGCCATAGACATTCATATATCGCAGGCCGACGCCATTGAGACCATAGCGCTTGTGAAAGGACTTGAGCATGTGCTCCCCGGCGATCTTGGTGGCACCGTAGAAGGTCCAGTTGTTGTAAGGATGGTCTTCCGTCATGATATCCGTTACGGCATCCCCATAAACGGATGCGGAGGAGGAATAAACCAACCGTTTAATGTTGTTGGCAACGCAGGCCTCCAAGACGTTGAAGGTGCCGCGGATGTTCACATCAAAGGCGGCCCGGGGATACTCGTAGCACTGGAGAAGCCACAGGGCCGCAAGGTGAATCACACCATCAACCCCTTTCATGGCGGTATCGAGAATATCCGTCTGGAGGATGTCTCCGCCGATTTCGAAAATGCGGCATCGGGGGTCCTTCAGAGCAGGTTCCAGATTTTCATGGGTGCCGCGACAGAAATTGTCATATACAATGACTTCCTTGATGTCTTCCTTCAATAATTCATCGACAACATGAGACCCGATAAGCCCAGCGCCGCCGATAACCAATATTTTTGAACCTTTTATGTCCATTTTATCTCCTAAAATTAGATGTATTTTACGATATCACTCACTCAATTGCCTTGCCACAGCTACTACAAATTTTGTTATCTTTCAACGACTCTCCACACTCACACACCCTTCCGATTTGACGGGCGGGGTTGCCTACCATGAGTGCATGATCTGGGACATCTTTTGTTACCACCACCGTTCCGGCGCCAATGAAGGCGTAACGGCCGATGGTGTGGCCGCAGACGATGGTGCAGTTGGCTCCCAACGTGGCGCCTTTTTTGACGAGGGTAGGACGGACCTGGTCCATTTTGGAAATCTCCGCCCGGGGGTTGAAGATGTTCGTGAAGACCATCGAAGGGCCGCAGAAGACGCCGTCTTCCAGGGAGACGCCTTTATAAACGCTCACGTTATTCTGGATCTTGCACTTGTTGCCAATCGCTACATCCGGTCCGATGACGACATTCTGGCCGATGTTACAGTTTTCGCCAATTTTGGAGCCGGAGAGGATATGGGAGAAGTGCCAGATCTTGGTGCCTTTGCCGATGGTAACATTGGCGTCAATGATGGCGGTGGGATGGACATAGTAATCAGTGCTAAGTGCTGAGTGCTGAGGACTATGTAAAGACTCAGAGCTCAGGGCTAAGTGCTGAGTGCTCCGTGCTGCGTGAATATTTTCTTTTTGTTCCAGAGATTGCTGGCTGAGTTCCAGGATTTTAAGGACACGGAGGCCTTCTTCACCGGAGGTAAGGGGTGGGGTTCCGGTCCGGATTGCGTCAAGAAATGCCTCGCATTCGGCTCTCAACGGTTCTTTCCAGATAGGACTGATATCGATGGGTTTGCTTTCCGCCTTGTGGGGCACGGGGAGGCCGTTTTGCCAGTCGATCGTGTGAGGATAAAGGACCAGCTTTTTGTCTATGGGCTCCGTGTCGTCGAAGACGAGCATTCCGTTGCCGCCCACGATGACGAGTTTTTGCTCCTTGTAGGGATTGAGCCAGCTCACGAAGATATGGGCGCCGATGCCCGAGGGGAATTTGAGGTTGGTCATGGTGACATCGGCGATGCGGGCATGAAGGAAATTGCTGCCGACGGAATCGACATATGAAGGTTCCTCGCCGGTAAGGCTCAGGATGATGGAAATGTCGTGGGGGGCGAAAGACCAGAGGATGTTTTCCTCCCGGCGAATCTTGCCCAGGCTTAAGCGTCGGGAATAAATATACTGGAGGCGGCCGATTTCTCCGGCCCTGATCATTTCCTTCAGCCTGATGACGGCTGCATGGTAATGCAGGATGTGTCCGACAAAGAGTGTCTTTTGTCTTTCCGCGGCCAGGCGGACTAATTTTTCGCCATCTTCGCGGGTAAGTGAAAGAGGCTTTTCCACAAAGACGTGTTTGCCAGCTTGCAAGGATTTTTCTGTAATCTCAAAATGAAGGGCGGCCGGTGCGGCGATAACAACGCCTGTAATATCATTATCCTTGAGGACATCGGAGACGTTGGCGGTGATGAATACATCCGGATAGGTCTTGCTCATTTCCTCACGAATGAGTTGAGCGCCATCGCAGATCGTTTTGAGAACGCCAAGCTGATGGAAATTACGGACGAGGTTTTTCCCCCAGTATCCGGCGCCGATGACAGCAATGTTATTTTCAGTCATGGTATTAATTCCTTTTTGGTCAATTACCTATTTTTATTCCAACAATGCTTTCAGGCAATGTGCCGCTGCCTTGCCGTCCCCATAGAGGGGCGGGTGCGCGAAGGGCGCTTTAAAAGCACGAACCGCCTCGATAATCCGATCATGATCTGCGCCGGTCAGTATGTTCCATCCCAGTTCCACTGTTTCGATCCATTCCGTTTCATCCCGCAGGGTTATACAGGGAACCTTCAGCCAGTAGGCCTCCTTCTGCATGCCCCCTGAGTCGGTGAGAAGGAGCCGTGCCGACTTTTCCAGGGTGATGACGTCGAAATAACCGACAGGATCGACTAACTTAACGTTTTCCGGCGGCTGATAGCCCGCTTCCTGTAAAAACTTGCGAGTCCGGGGATGGGCGGGGAAGACAACGGGTTCGTTCAAAGCGGCGAAGGCCGACAGAATATTATTGAGTCTTTGGTTGTCATCCGTGTTTTCGGCGCGATGGACCGTGGCTAGGAGATAGCCCTGCGGCTGAAGAGCCAGGCGGGTCAGGATATCCGAATGGTCTGGCGCTTTTATCGTCGCGAATTGCAGGGCGTCGGCCATGACATCCCCGGTGATCGAGACGCCCTTGGTGATACCTTCCACAGCGAGATTGTTGACGGCTAGCTGACTGGGGCAAAACAACAGATGGGAGAGCTGATCAGCCACGATTCGGTTGATCTCTTCGGGCATCAGACGATTGAAGCTGCGGAGGCCCGCCTCGACATGGGCGATGCGGATATGGAGCTTCGCCGCGGCAAGGGCGCCGGCCAGCGTGGAATTGGTATCGCCGTAAATCAACACCCAATCCGGCTTTTCCTTGAGAAGGACCTCTTCGATGGCCATTAGCATCCGCCCTGTCTGCCAGCCATGAGAACCGGAACCGATGTTCAGATTGTAGTTTTGTTTGATAATTTCGAGCTCCCTGAAAAATATGGCCGACATATCATCATCATAGTGCTGGCCCGTATGGACAAGAATCTCCTCGATATCGGGCGATGAATTGTTCCGATTATGTTCTGTAATGGCGCGGGATATTGTGGCGGCTTTAATAAACTGAGGCCGGGCGCCGATGATGGTAGCGATTTTCATCTGATGATGGGGTCAGTCCTTTCCCGATCGAGGTGCTGTTTTTCCCCCGCGTCATGAATAAACACAGTTTCTACACCCCCATACTATGCATGTCAAAGCTCCGCCCTCTCGATTACAGAATCGCGAAGGGATTGACGGCCTGTTGGCGAAGCAGGCATCGGAAAATTTATAGACTCAGCAATTTTACTGGATTCCCGCTTTCGCGGGACTGACAATTTGAGGCGAAATACGATATTTTATGACTTCGTTACCGTTAGTGGTAAAATTTTAGAATGCGCCTCGATAATGGGTATCATAATGATCATGGCTGTCACGAACCAGAATGGCTCCATGACTCTGACGATGATAAAGGTATTGGCACCAATGCTATGGGTCAGTAAGGCAAAGAAGCCGGTTAAAAAACCGAGCGTTAAACCTTTATAGAAAAGATCATTTGTCTGGTAATAGGTCTCCTTGGCGTTTCGGTAAATGCTGCGCAATAGATAGAGAAAAGCTAGCAATCCCAGAAGACCGGTTTCCGCCAGAACACGGGCGTACTGGGCATCCAGAAAGGAATAGCCGGTAATGCCGAAGCCGATAACGGGCTGTTTGGCAAAATCTCTCATTAGCACCAGCTTCATGGATTCTAATCGTGCGGAGGTGGAGGTATCGACCCGCACATTGCCGACTCTCATTTGCCCCTCTTCATGCGGTTGGTTTACGGTAAAGAGGAGTCTTTCCTTAACGTTTCTCGGAGCAACAAAGGGTGCTGCGATGATACAAACCAATATTCCGAACATAATGGTTTTTTTCTTGTCGCTGAAATAAAGAAACGACAAAGCCATGGGTCCCAAGGCGATCCAGGACGTCCTTGAAAGTGTGGCGGCGAGGGCAACGGAACTGAAGAACAATAAGATTGCTAATAAATATTTTTGTTTACGTGTTCCCCAGGTCAGGAGGAGACCCATAGCAACAGAAATCATAAAAATTGAGATAGCCTCCGAGGGTATTCGGCTCTCCGGTGGCGCCTTCAAAGGGGGCGGAAGCCCTTATTCCCTGGGCCATACTGAATATGGCAAACAGGCTCACGATAAAGCAGACGATAAACATGGTTAACAAAAAACGTTCGATTTGTTTCTTTTCCCGGAGGAGGTTGACTGCCATGAAATAGACGATATAGTACTCGAAATATTTCAAAATAAAAAAGAAACCTGTAAATCCTCTGACCCTTCCCATCATATAGCCGAAAAGCGTGGAAATAACGCAAACAAGAACATAAATGCCGATGGGGCCATTCAACGGCGTCTTCAGCATGAGCCCCAATTCTTTTTCCACTGCCGTTTTAAAAAACCAGGTGAGGCCGATGATGACCAGGAGGAAGTCGTCAACACGAAGGGTGATACCGCGTTCGGAACGGGCGCCTGTTCCTTCCAGGCCTCCGAGGCCGATCTGAGGGCCCAGAAGCATGGCGATAATCAGGGCATACAAGGCAAATTCCGTGTTGATGAAGGTGAATACGGCCACAATGAGGCCGATGATGACGAAAACAGCGATGCCCATCGTCGCATGTGAAATGAGAATAGCCCCTACAAGCGTCAGAAGGATGATTGCAAAGACGACAAAGAGCTGTTGAGGGGTCGTTCCGCTGTAAGCTCCCATTTATTACTGTTGCCTGTTACCCTTTTCTATCTTGTCTGGCTCACCTCGATCCCGAGTCTTCTGGATTTGATGATATTGCCTTTCGACGTCGCGGGGACGATAAGTAATGTCCACAATATCAAACTTCTTAAGTAGCGGTGGGACAACATTCACAAGGATAATGACGATCACGGCGATGAGGAAGATGATGCCGACCCACTTCATCGTTGCCTTTCTGGTCTCGTAATTCCGAATGTGTCTTCGCTTACTGATAAGATTGGCGCCATAGTCATCTGCGAACTTTCTATCAGGCATCTCTACCTCCCTTCCAGATCATCTTCAAGGGAATCTGCCGGTTAATCGTTCGTTGACGTATTCCGTACGATGCTGCCGGGATATCTGGTTTTGATTTTGTTTTGCCCCACATATTTTACGGCTTCTTCTTTCGTTGCAAACCGGCCGATAAAGATCCTGTCCCATGCCTCACGGCCTTTGATGGCGACGCGCATGGAAAATGCGTCTTCCCCTTTGGCCTTTAAGGTTTCCACATCCCTGCGGGCTTCTTCGGAGGCAGGGACGGCTTTAATCTGGATTGAAAATGGTCTTTCGGCCTCCGCCTCCTTGGCTGGGATCACTGCGGCCGCTGTTTCTTTTTCGGGAACTATTGGCAGGGGAGCTGTTGGTGGAACCACCGTAGTCTTGACGATTTCCGTTTCCTTTGGCGCCACCGGTATGGTTTCACTGACGACGGGCTGTTGCCACGATGACTTGATGGTATTTCGTATTTTTAAATAACCGGCCTGGTAGAGGAGGCCGAGGGCCAGAAGAATAATCAAAAGGAAAATCATGAAAATTTTTAGCCACGGTTTTGCCTTCTCCTGCTTCTTTTCTCTCTTTGTCTCCGCGGCTGATTCCTCGGTTTTAATGCTATCAATTTTGGCTGCGATGACTGTTCTCTTATCTTCGCCGTTCCCGGTTCCCTTTCCGTTGCCGGTGGGTGTATCCTCTTCAGGCATCGCGACCGGTTTCTTTCTAAAAATACTGCCTAAAGCATACCAGATACTCTGTGGACCAGTCAAAATCTTATCCTTGATCTTTTTACTGAGGGAAACCGGAGCTTTTTCCCTGCCGTAGTAATAATAGTAATAATCCTGCTGTCCGAAGTCTGGACTGATCTCCGCTTTCAGGCCGTTCAGGACAACGCCGATCACGTTGGCTTTCAGATTTTCCAAGGACATTTTGGAGCGCCTCAGGGCGCCGCGGGCGATTTTACCAACCTGATAGACAAGGGCCGTGCCATCTACACGGGAACTCCAAAGAGCGGCGTCGGTAGCGGCCAGCACCGGCGGAGCGTCGATTAGAATAATATCGTATTCCTTGCGGATGCTATCCATAAATTCGCCTATGGCCCTGGAATTGATTATTTCGGAGGGACTGGGCGAGTATGTGCCGCTGGTAATAATATGGAGGTTATCCAGGCCGGGGGTCTTCATGATTTCTTCAATGGACAACCTGCCCATCATAAGATCTGTAACGGATTTAACGACATTATGCCATTCGTAGTTGCCCAGGATTACATCCGTAAGTCCCGGAATCTGTTCAATTCCGAACAATTTTGCTATAACGGGTCTTCTCAGATCGCCGTCAATGAGGAGTACCTTCTGGCCTATCTGGGCCATGGTGATGGCGAGGTTGGTCACGATGGATGTTTTGCCCTCGCCGGGGGAAGAACTCGTAAAGAGAATCGTTTTAAGATCGTTTTCCGTGCAGACAAAATTCAGGCTCGTACGCAGGGCCTTGTAACTCTCGGAAAGCGTGGACGCCGGCACGAAGTGCGCGGCTAACCGGGCATAGCGCCGGACTTTATCTTCGTTAAGGGAAACATCGGGATCGTCGCCAAGCAAGGTCTTGATTTCTTCGACGCTAACAAAGGGTATAACGCCCAGAACCTGGACACCCAGGAATTCCTCAACTTCCTCAATGGCGGCGATGGACGTATCAAAGGTTTCAATCAGAAAGGCAAAGACGACCCCCAGGATCAGCCCTAAAACCGTTCCAAGAATGGTATTGGTGCCTGTTTTGGGGGGGTTGATCGGCGACGCCGGTTCAATGGCGGGCTTCACGACCTTAACTTCGTCAAGCTTTTCGGCCTCCGCGATCAAGGTTTCCTGGTATCTTCTTTCCAGCAGGGAATATAGTTCTTTCGCGATGGCAGCGTCACGATCCAGACGGGTCAGTTCGAGAGCCTTTTCGGGGAGCTTTTTGAATTTGGCGGTTGATTCCGCTATCTGCTGGTTATATATTCTGATGTTGGACGCGAGATTCCGCCGTTGCGACGTTAACTGGGCCTTCATGCTTTCGATGGTATCGTGGACCAGAGTCTTAATAGCCGCAATCTGGGGAAAATTATCCGTATATGTTTGGAGAAGGGAGTCCCTTTCCAGCATCAGGTTCACCAGCCGGTCGTTGAGTGCCCTGTACGGCGGGGATGCCTCTTCGAAGTAAAAATTTACCTTTGAGGTCAACGGCGAATATTCAGCCGCATTCAGGGCGGCGGCTGCGGAGTTGATCTTCTGTATGATGATCTGATCCTGATCACGGATGGTCTGGAGGCGGTTGATCTGATTCGCCAAGTACAATGATTCTCCCTCCAGTGAGGACCATTTATTCTGTTCCCGGAAGCGTTTGATAGTCTCGTCGGATTTGGTCAGTTTTTCTCTGGAGATGCCAAACTGGCTTTCAATGAATTTTTTTCCTTCAATAGTTCTCCGGTTTAAATCGAGGGAATGCTGGGTTCTGTAGACATCCGTCAGGGTATTGCAAAAATTAGTGGCAAATTTTGGTTCGTTGGCGGTAATGGTGACATCGACAAGGTCGCTGTTTCCCCGTTGTTCCGTTTGGACCCTCTCCTGTAAATCATTGATAATATTTATGTATTTGTTGTTTTGCCTTACTTCGTCCGGAGAGAGATCTGCGGGTATCAGGCCCATCTTCTTGGCCGTCAACTCCAGGATGTAGTAACTCTTGATCACGTAGGTCTGGGTTTCCATGGCGTTGGATGCCCCGCTCAGGGACTGAACGGCATTCATGCCCACATATGAGACGCTCTTTTCAATTTTGATCGTGGAGGTTGTTTTGTATATCGGTACGGGCTTACCCAGGATGGCGGAAATGAAACTGAAGATGGACATGACGATGACGGTGAAGAGAATAATTAGTTTGCGGCGCTTGATGATGCGCCAGTATTCCCGGAGGTTCAGGTCATATTTCAGCATGTATGGGCTTCTCCTGATTTCACCATTTCATGACGTCCTGATCGCACTTTTTCATATTTGATCGTGGCGTTTGCTTTATAAATGGTTGTCGGTCTCCGTTCATTCTTCAGAGTCATTAAAATTTAAGTCTGCTTGTATCTTTCATATAGTTTTGCATGACCGTTGCCGGTGGTACCGTTGATGTAAAGAAAGTCATGAGCGGGTTGATGTTAGCGATAAATTCATTGATGTCGCCTATCAACATTCTCGGCACGTACACCAGGTCCCCATCCTGAAGAGCGATGTTCTGCGACATATCACCCCGTTTCAGGATATCATCCAGATTTACGGAGAGAACAAGGGGCTTGCCCCTTCTCTCCGCAAATTCTCTAACGATCTTAATGTCCGATTGAACGGCAAGGGCTGTGTAGCCGCCCGTATAGGAGATGGCCATCAACAAATCATTGACGTCTGTCAGGCTGAAGACGCCGGGACTGTACACCTGACCGAAGACATAGACCCTCCGTGCAAACGTGGGCTCATCCGGAACGGTAATAATATCGCCGTTATCAAGGATGACATTATTGCTCATGTCCCCTCCAAAGAGGGCGCTGTAGAGATTCAGGGTGTACTTCTTCCCTTTTCTGACGAGATCCACCTTCCGCAAATCCCCATTGCCGCCATAATTGGCGTCCGTCCTGAGCTGGCTGCGCTGTGGAATTCCCGTGACCGGTCCTCCCGCCGTGATGATGAGATCGAGGATCGTCGTTTTTTCTTTCAGGGGATATTTACCGGGCCCGGTCATGCCGAGTGTACTCTGTAGACTATTGATCCGTCCGAATAAAAGGGCCGATTTGCTCTTATATTCCTTGACGAGAACCTCGAGTCTTGGTTTTCTGATGTAATCCTTAACCCTGTTAAAAAGAATTTCACGAACTTCATTGGCCGTATGGCCGGCCACGGGAATATCGTCTCCGAAACTATAGGTGATTTTACCGTCCGGACGGACTGTCACCGTAGAGGTTGTCTGCATAAACCCTTCGGCGGAGCCCTGTGTCTGCTGTCCGGTGGTGAATAAAGAGGAGGAATAGGGCATCCAATACGTCAAAGTGAGGACATCCCCCGGACCGATGATATACTCCGGCACACCATTTGTTTCCTTGAAGACTGCGTTCTGCCGGGTCTGGGTCAATTGCAGGATTTCTTCATTATTCTTTTTTGACTGCTTTTCAAGTAACGCCAGATCCTCCGACGGGACCTTATACGTTTTGACAGGGATACCCTTTACTACGCCGACGGATCCGCAGGCGGCAAGACAGCCCGTCATCAGGCATAGCAAAATGATCAAGGAGATTTTTTTACTACTTTTGGTCATCTTTCCTTCCCCTCCCTGCCTTGTTTTCAAAATATCCGCTCAATCAATTCCGGGCGCACTTTGACATAAAAAATATCAAAAATCAATAGTAAACACGGCATTGTCCGGTTAGAAAATTGCGCTATCAGAAACCTCCCTATGGATAAATTGTCCGATAACAAAGCTTCAACATTTTGTAAAGATGGGACGTTATTTCACGAATTCTATGAAAATACAAAGTATTTGTCTGTGTATGCAATTTACATCGCCCCCGCTGGGCGAGAATGGGGCGGGGTGGAAAAATGGTGCGCAGGATCAGGCTCATCTTATTTACTGGCCCCTTGCTCAGGGCCAGATAGACGAGATAGCTGCTCCCGCGCATACGGTAATGGTTTTCCTGAAGGGAAAGAAAGAGACGCTCCGTCCGGGAGAGGGAAGGGGGGGCAAGTTTCTTTAATACGTCATTAATCAAGAATTCCTGCCCCCCATAGAACTGAACAATCTTCAGACCAAGATAGGCAAAATTCAGCAGGCCCAAGGCTTTCGCCTCCGTGGCCACGTTATTCCAGTCAAGGTGGGCCTTATAAGTTTTGACGGCATAGAGAATATCGCAGACGAGGATGAGGCGGTCAAAGGAATGGCCGACCCGCAAGGCATGCTCACAAAGATAGATGATGAGATGCTCCGGACAGAGGAGACGGACTTCCGTAGCAGCCACTTTCGCAACGACGGATTTCTCCCATATTCGCTCCATATCCACTTGATTAATGAAGGCAGTGGCGGGGGTTGAGGTATTGACAAGATGCCAGTGGAGATGGATGTAGGCGAAGGCTATCCCCGGTTTGTGGTATTCGAGGCTGGCAAGATAACCCGGGGGATTGAGCAGCGCCTGTTGGGGGGTGCTGTCCCAGGATTGATAACCGGCTTGCGTCAGGGCCAGATCGGCGCGCAACAGGTCGTCTTTGCGGATCAGAATATCCAGGTCCGAGGTGGTGCGCATGGCAAAGTGGGGATAAACATGTTCGGCAAGGGCGATGCCCTTCAAGACCAGGAAAGGGATGCCTGCCGTGTGCAACAGGCGAAAAACTATCTTTGCCGCGGCCGCACACGCCATATTTCTTCTGATCTGGAAATGGAAACGGTCATGAAGGGCTTCATAACAGTCCGGAGGGGCGAGCTGTTGGAGACCCGCTCTTTGGAGGTGGTAAAACAGCACTCCGGCGACGCCGTTCATCTCAAGGTAGGGAAATAATTCCGGGGAAGCCAGAACTTCCGGGAGACATGGCGTCGGCTGATGGTTGATCAGCGAAAAGAGGGCATGATCGATGGTTGCATGCATTGAAGGATACGATAACAGGGGCGGGGAAAAAAAGGAACTAAATATTTTAAAATTCATTATTGATTCTTGATGAAAAAAGAAGTAGTTAGAGCTGAGAGGTGTAGTATTATGCCTGATGGTACGAAAATTGTCACCAGGGAAGATTGCCTGAAACCGAATCAGGAGATGGTCTTCAGAAAAGAGGAAGAGGGGGCCTTCCTTTTTGACCCCCATACCGGCAATCTGAAGTACCTGAATGCCAACGGCGTCAATATCTATGAACTGTGCGACGGCCGGAAAACAGTGGGCGATATCATCACTCTTTTGATGGAATTCTATCCCGAAATGGCCGTTGAGAAAATAGCAGCAGATACGAAACTTTTTTTTGAAAACCTGGCGGCAATGCAGTTTTTGACAAAATGTGAGAGCCATGGTTCCTGATGAATTTCCCCTGACGAGCCTGTATTTGTACCTTTCCGAGCGTTGCAATCTCAGGTGCAGGCACTGCTGGGTGTCCCCCCCTGCTCCGGAGGATGGAGATGAGCAGGTGATGGAACTGTCCGTCCTTACGAGAACCATTGCTGCGGCGAAAGAGTTGGGCTTGGGGACAGTCAAACTTACCGGAGGTGAACCGTTTCTCCGCAAGGATATTGTCGAACTGATGAGATATCTCCACGGAGAAGGTCTCTGCATCGATATCGAATCGAATGGGACCATGATTGACAATGATATGGCAAGGGTCATCAAAGAATGTGAGGTCCGCCAGGTATCTGTCAGTCTGGACGGTGCGCAGGCGGCGCAGCATGACAAGCTCCGGGGAATAAAGGGTTGTCATGAGAAATCCGTTGCCGCCCTGCATTACCTGCGGGCTGAGAAGATAAACACCCAGGTCATTATGAGCCTCTATGAGGAAAACATTCCGGAGATTGAAGCTCTGGCGGCCCTCTGCGACGATCTTGAGGTTCCCTCCTTCAAGATCAATCCCGTCATGCCCACGGGCCGTGGGGAAAAGGTCTTTCAGCGCCGGGAAAACGTGGATATTGAAGAACTGATCAGAATTGATCGCTGGATCGAAGCGGAACTCGGCAGTAAATATAAAACGGAGATTTACTTCTGTATGCCCATCGGGTTGAAATCCCTGCATGCCGTCACCGGCAATCCTCTGTACGAATGCCATATCCTCAATATTTTAGGAATTCTTGCCGATGGTACGGTATCTTTATGCGGGATCGGGCAGACGGAAACGGACCTTAATATGGGAAACATCGCGAAGGATGATCTAACGGAAATCTGGCGTCATCATCCGCTGCTGCAAAAGCTAAGAAAAGAAACGCCTTCGCAACTCAGCGGGATCTGCGGACGGTGCATATTTAAATTTCGTTGCCTCGGTTCCTGCCGGGCCTGTGCCTATGCCGCTTCCGGTGATCTGAGAAGCTCTTTTTTTATGTGTGACGAGGCTTACGAGAAAAACCTGTTTCCAGCCTCGCGCATCTATAATTAATATTTGGGGTGAATTGAATCATGGCACGTGCTTACGATCTTGTTATGGGTAAAAAAAAGAGTCTCACGAATGTTGAACCGCAGGACGAATCGGCAGAACAGACGGAGACTGACGAGGCAGCTCTGGCAGAAGCACGCCTGTCTTTACGGTTGAGTGAAATTGACATTCTTAAACTGAAATCTGGAAATCAGCAAGAGATCCCCATTGATATCGAGATCGAGGAGACGAATGTTATCGAAACCACGCAAGCATCGCTGGCGATAGAGACGGCCGCCCCTGAATTGCCAATGGCGACAGCGACGCAAACGCCTTCAGAGAGGCAGGATGATCAACCAATTGCGGAAGCTACGGAAGAGCCGGGTGAAGATGACAGAATAAGAATGATTTATGTGGCGGCGAAACAATATATGGGTCACGTCCGTAACCAGGTCAGAAAAGGGGAGTCCTTTCAGCTTGAACCGGCGCTGATCTATATAAATAATGTCCTCCATTCCTCCCACGATATGACATCGCAAATCTACCAGTTGACCGTGGATTATGAACAGGAAGACGATTATTATCTTTCTTCTCCTATCAATACCCTGGTTTATGGATTGAAGGTTGCCCAACGGATGGGATACTCAGAATCGAAACTCATCGAATTCGGACTGGCGGCCCTGCTTCATGATATCGGAATGTTCAGGATCCCGGATAATATCTTGAACAAGGCGGGGAGACCGTCAGATAGTGAAATGGATCTTATCAAGAGTCATCCGGAATTCGCGGTTGAGATAATGGCGCCTTTTGCGGCGAGATACCCGAAGATGATCAGGGCCGTCTATGAACACCAGGAGCGGGCAAATGGGCAGGGCTATCCCCGGGGGCTGAAGGGAGACGAAATATGCGACTATGCCCAGATTATCGGCATTTGTGATTCCTATGAGGCCATGACCCATCACCGCCCCCATAAGAAGCCCCTATTGCAGTCCGACTCGATCAAGGAACTGATTGGTTCCAGGGCAAATCTATTTGAACCCCGGATCACCAAGATGTTTTTAGATGAGATCTCCATGTATCCTATCGGCAGTTATGTCCGGCTGAATAACCGTAATATCGGCCGGGTTGTCGCGACGAACAAGACTAATCCGATGAAGCCGGTGGTCAATCTGATCTTTGACGAAAAGGGGATAAAATTGGATCCGCCCCGAATGGTCGACCTGCGGAGTCATCCGGTGTTGAATATTGAAGACAGTGTCTCCGTCGAGGACCTGCCCGCTTCATGAAGGAAGCGTGGTTTTCGATTGCCGGGGTCAACTTTGACTTTATTTCCCACGGAGCGGCGGCGGAATATCTCTTCGACGAACTACCGGGCCTGTTGTCGGGTTTTCTGATCAGCAAAAAAAAAACCCCTGACGCCGTCTGTCTTGTCCATTTCGATCATGAACTAACTTACCTGCAACGCTTTGACAGTGAACCCCATCTCATCCGCCGCGAAGATTCCAATATAAACGAAGCGATCTTTGCCCGGATTGACAAAATCACCTTTTCTTCCCTGAAGAATTATTCTGAAGCCATTGGATTTTTGAACGGTTGCCTAATCTTTGATGATCGTACCAACCGGGGATTGATCTACATTTTCTGCTCAGATGAGGCGAACCATTTCGTGGGGACCCTGCTGAAGCTGCTTTTTGTCTTTACCTGCCTGGTGATGGTAAACAGAGGCAGGCTCATGGTTCATGGCGCAGGCATCAAAAAGAGAAAGGGAAGGGGAGGATACCTGTTTCTTGGAACCTCGGGGACAGGTAAATCAACTGTCGCCGCCTTGTCTTCCGGCGATATTGTCTTATCCGATGATGCAACAGTAATCGAAGACGCCGGAGATGCCTGTCATATCCATGCCACCCCGTTCAGGCAGGTGGGGGGCGACCAACCGTCCCCCAAACGGTTGTACCTGCAGCAGGAAAAACTGGACAAATTGCTCTTTCTCCATCAGTCGGCAATGACCTCCATTCAGTCTCGGGAGCAGCGAAACGCCTTCACGGAATTATTAAAGGAGCACCTTCATTGTTTTGAGGTGATGGGGGAACCCTTGAAGAGGCAGGCCTTTTATCTTTGCCGTGACGTTTGTGAAATGACTGCGGCCTATGATCTGTTTTTCCGGAAGGATCCCGGTTTCTGGGAGCTTGTCGTGGCGAAATAAAACGGGGTTATGCCCCACTAATTAGTTTTTCCCTGCACTGCCTGACGTGCAACCACCTCCAGCGGCGCTGCCTGAGTCACACTTCCCGCCTGCTGCGGCGCTTCCTGACCTGCATTGTCCCGTAGGGACGCTTCCTGACTGGCATTTTCCCGATTGGGCTGAACTCCCGTGGTCGCATTCTCCCGTAGCTACGCTGCCGCTTTGGCATTTACCGCCGTATGCCGTCCCTCCGGACATGCACTGTTGCCCCGGGGAACCACCGGTCATGCATTGCTTACTTACCGAGGAGCCGGTTTTACACTGCTTGGCCGCCGCATCCTGGGCATGGGCCGTTGAGGTCCAGAGGTCAAAGATCTGCGGCGGCTCATAGGGAAGTTTGAATCTCGATTTAAAGTCCCCTTCCATATATCCTCCCTTTAGATGCGGAGCAATCCTCGCTGCTGGAGGTTTGCAACGGTGAACAGGACATCCCGGGTGCATTCGGAGGTCACGACATCAAAACGATTGCCGATGCTGCGAATCATATCACCCACCCGGTGTGAGCCGTCACACATCTCCCAGATGCGCCCGGCCATGGGATTGAGCTTAAGGAGATCCGTCTGCTGTGACTGGGAATAAAGAACCGTTTCCTGACCTTGTCTTTTAGATATAATGTCTGGATTTCTCGCCGGCGCCGCATTAATCGTGACGCGATAACGAAGCTGATGCCACAGGTTCCACATAAAACTGTTTTCCTTCGCTAAGAAAGAACCGCCCGTGACGAGCAGCGCCCCTCCCGCCGCAATCTTGAAAAGAGACCTTCTCTGGATGTCCATAGTTGCCCCTCCTTTCATAACGAATCCATGACATCTATACATTGAAACGATACCTTATGGCGATTTGCAGGTCAAGATGTTTATAACCCCTAACCTAAAATTTACGCTACCTCCGGAAGTCGGCCGCCCTGTGTTAAGAATTGCCGGAGACAGGCATCGGGAGAGGGATGATCAATTTCGCCGGTGAGGCTATAGGCAATTGCCGGACAGTTACCGGTACAATAGGAGGTATAGGGGCAATCCCGGCAAAAGGGAAAATCCTCAAGTGATAACCGGGAGCGCTTCCTCAGGCTTTGCAGCTCCGGATGGTGCCGCCAGATCTCGCCAAGATCATCCTGGTTGATCCGGCCCAGGCTCAGATGGCACAACTGTGAGCAGGGGACAATGACGCCGTCAGCGCGGACAGCAATGGTCTGCATGGGACCGCTGCATCCCGTAAGAAATCCGCGACCCGCTGGTCGTTCCCGGTTTTCCCGCCGGGAATTTTCCATCTCCAGCCAGAACTGCGCATCCGCCAGTGGGCCGGCCGATGCATTAATCCGTCCTTTATACCTGGCCGTAAGGGCAAGCAGGGTTTCCATGGCCAGTGAGTGCTCGTCAACGGTAAGTTGCGTTTGGGCGGCGTTTTTCCGGCATAATCCCATGTGAGAGGCCGAATTGGTAGAAAAAGACGGCAGGCCAAGGTCCTCCAGGAGAAATCCGGCAATGGCGTCAAGTTCGCGAACATTTTTCCGGTGGATGGTAACGCGGACCGATACGGGCAAATGGTTGGCCTGCAGGGCATGGATACCATGAATTGCCTTCATAAAGTTACCTTCCCCCCGAAAGGCGTCGTGGGTAGTATCAATGGCCCCGTCGATGGAGACCTGCACGAGATCGCAGCGACCGGTTGCGGACAGGAAAGCGGCCATTTCATTATCGATGAGGGTGCCGTTGCTGAGAATGGTGAAACGCATGCGATTGGCCACGATAGCCTGAATAATGGCCCGGAGGTCCGGGCGGCTGAAGGGTTCCCCTCCGGAAAGGGTTATTTTCATAGTGTTGCAGCGACCCAATTCGGCGAAAAACTGAAGCCAGGATTCCAGCGGGAGGTCCTCTTTTACATCTCCCGGGCCGGAAAAATGACTGCAGTAGGCACAGCGGAGATTACAAAAACTTGTAATCTCGATATCAACATTGCGGGGTGTTTTCATCACTGACGTAGTCATAAGATCCTTATTTAACCCCGTAGCCGGCCAGCCCGAGATCGACTGCGACCTGTAGAAAATTCTCGATGTGAGTGGTCACATCGGAAGGAACCGCATCGGCCTTTTCGAAGACAATTACGGCAATATCATCAATGGAATGACGACCGTCGAGGTGTTTCCAGACGAGGACGCCGATCGGGTTGACGCCGAAAGTATTTCCCGTTTCCGGATCGAACAGGATTGCCCGGTCGTCGAATTCTTCCCGAAGTATTACCATGGGATTGGCAATCACGCCCTTTTTATTATGTTCGTTCATGTTGGGGATTATAGATTGCGGGGGAGAGACTGTCAATCTGAAAAGACTATAGGGAATCTCTGACAACCTTTAAAATCAGTGGCTCATCAATTTCCTGGAATTTCAGGCTGAAGCCGATCAACAGCGATAAGTCACAAACATTGTTTATCTTCCGTGGTATACCCCCGGAATATTGATAAATGGCATCATAAGCCTTTTCCGTAAATAGCTCACGCTCACAACCTGTCTTGCTCAGGCGGAAACGGATGTAATTGGCCGTTTCTGACTTCGTCAGCGGATTGAGGTGATACCTGATGGCGATGCGTTGATCAAGCTGTTTATATTCGCGAATCATATCTCGCAATTCCGGCTGGCCAATGAGGAGGAAAGTCATCAGGAACCGGTCGTTCATCTGGAAGTTCAACAAGAGACGGATCTCCTCAAACGTCTCACCGAAAATGAGCTGGGCCTCGTCAATAATCAACAGGGTGCTCCTTCCATTGTTCATGTTGTCCAGCAAGTGGTTATTGAGAATAACGAGCAGATCGGTTTTGGAATTGGAATCGGAATCGAGCCCCAATTGGTAATGAACCTCTTTGATGAAATCCAGGGCGTTCAGGGAGGGATTCGTGATGAGACCGATGTCAAATTCCTTCTCGGGAAGCTGTTGAATGAAGACCCTGCTTAAGGTTGTTTTCCCGCTGCCGATTTCACCGGTCAGGAGCGCGGCGCCCTTCATCCTTTTGACGGCATACAGCAGGCGGACAAGGGCTTCTTCGTGTTCCGGAGAATAGTACATGAAGTCCGGATCGGGGACGTTCTCAAAGGGATACTTGTTGATTTTCCAATAATCTAAATACATTTCATCATTCCGTCAATGGCCATGTAAATTTCTGAAAAACAGAGTCGATAATTATAAACCGACTGCCGGTACGGGTCACGTATGTCCTGGTTGACGCCATCGTAATCTCTGGCAAAGGATTTCAGGAGGCGAATCTTTCCCTCATATTGAGGATAGTCGCCGATAAGCTGTTGACGATGAGCGCTTTCCATCACCACAATCCAGTCTGCTTCCCCCAGCATCCCTTCCGAGATTAATCTGGAAACATGGGAAAGACTATCATATCCGTGTTCCGCCAGCATTTTTATCGCTGCCGGATCGCCGTCAGCGCCCTGCATGTCGATCATTCCGGCGGAACAAACGGCCACATCGCTTCTCTTGATCTTTGCCAATCTTCCCTTCAATATCCTCTCTGCCATGAAACTCCTGACGATATTGGCGGTGCAGAGAAATAAGACAGTCATTTACCCTCAGACACAGTACAATAAGAAAGGCGAAATATTCAAGGTATTATCGGTAAAAATTCATTACTATATCCTGAACAATTATCTGAGGGTAACCAGAAGCATCCGTTTCCCTTCCAGGGTCAGCCTGGCCAGTTTCATTTCGAAGAATTGCGATTCCGATTCCTCTTTTGGCCGCAGGAGCTGAACATAGGATTGCTTGGTAATGCCAATCCAGGCCTCGTGAAGCTCCCCGATGAAGGTCTCGCGTTCCTTGTCCGGCAGATAATCGCTCATGTTGGCGCCGATCATCTCACTGCGGGAGAGTTTCATATATTCAAGCACCCGTTCGGTGATGCCGCAAATCTGTCCTTTCCGGTCCACGAGAAAAGCAAATTCTTCCTTGAAAAGATGTTTTCTCAGCTTATCAAGGTTGTTTTTCATGTTCGTATAGGCAGCGCCTAATTGGATATTGGCCTCTTCGAGCTTGCTGTTGAGGGTCAGGAGCTCATTTTCCGCTTGTTTGCGATCAGAAATATCCCGTCCGACAGCCTGATATTCCATGAATTCCCCATGCTCATCATAGATCGCCCGGCAGGTCCAATGCTGCCATAATTCCTCGCCTTCGGGCAATATCACGCGGTTTTCATAAGATATCACGGGGTTTTCCGTCTTTACACTACTGAGAAGTTCGTCGATATGGCCGCGGTCATTGTCAGGGACAAAAGAAAGAAAATGTCTGCCAATCAATTCCCGGCGTTTATGATGGAAAAAGCGATAATAAGCATCGTTGATAAAGGTCAAGGCGCCGTCTTGGTCAAAACGACAGATGAATTCCGTTTGATCTTCAATAACAGCGCGGTATTTTTCCGCTTCATTGCGAATGTTAATTTCCGAATGCTCGAGTTTTTCAAGCATGTTATTGATGTCATGGGTAAGGTTTGCCAGCTCGTCTCGACCATCCAGTTGGATTCTTTTTGTTAGATTTCCGTCGGATTCGATGGATCTGACATCATGGCTGATCTTCAAAAGCCTGCGGAGAACTAACTTTTCCAGCAGCAAGACCGAGACCACCGTGAAGACAAGGGCCGCAAATAGCACAAAGATAAGCACATAGACGGCGATAGCCTTGCCATGCTTGAAAATGGATCTGTCGTCCATCGTTCTGAGTACCAGGGATGATTTTCCAAAGAGATCTTTCATCAAAGCATATCCGGCAATGGTATGACCGCTAATGGGTTGAATGAACATGGTCTGATCTGGGGTCAGAGCGGTCCATGCGTTGCTGACATCTGGAGGAAGATTCTTTTCGTTTTTGTGGAAAAGTGATAATTTAAGCTTTAGCATCTCGCCAAGATGAGCAATTTCTCCCGTGTCGAGGAAGCGGCCGATGATAAAAAGGCCGCGTGGATTTCCCTTGCCATCGCTGGTCATGATGGGCCGGACAGCAAGCATGGTCAGGCCTTCCTGTAAGAATTCAATGCCTGATGATGATTTGGATGTAGGCGAGGAGAAGATGTAATCATGAATTATTTTGCGTTGTTCGGGGAAACCATTGAATATCGGCATTTTCTTTTGTTTTTTCAGATCAAAACCAGATGCATAGACAATATTACCGGAGCGATCGGTAATGATAATAAAATTGATCTTCAGATTGATAAAGGTTGAATCGGTAAAATTAGAGGTAATGAAAGCCGGGGTTCGGGAGGTCATGAAGGTGCACATGTCGTTCCATGTAGCATACTCACGTGCCATCGTGCCAATGGAGCTGAGTTCATTGTCAAGCAGGGCGATGGCGCGATCCAGGTCCTGCCGGCTTTCTCGTATTTCGATTTCCTGGATTCCCCCCAGGAGAATACGGTAAGAGGTAATTAGGGATACAATCGTTAGACCAAAAAAAGTCAAGGCAACGATGAGAAATATCTTTTTCCGCAGGGTCATACTTGATAGACTCATAAGAGGTTTTTAAGTGTCCATATTCTGTTATTCCGGCAAAAACGTAATCCATTGTATTTAATGAGTTACTGATGATCTGGATTTCCGTATGCACGGGAAAATATACATTTTGTGAAGTTGTTATACCTTAGCAAAATGTGCGTCACCGTTAATTACACCTGCTTTGTATTTGAATTGTCAAGGAAAATCAAGTAGAAAATCAAAGAACTCGCCTCTGCAAACCGCATGCATGGAGCACAGTGGCGGCGATTTCTTCCACAGATACGGTAGTAATATTAATATATGGTATGTGTTCAGAAAGAAAAAGCGATTCAGCGGCGGCGATTTCCACCTGGCATTGATGAAGAGAGGAATAACGGCTCTGGGGTCGCCTTTCGGACCGGATCCTGTGCAAGCGTTCGGGATTGATGGTGAGGCCGTACAATTTCCTCCGGAAGGGGACCAGGACATTGGGAAGTTCGTCGTAGCGTCCAAAAAGATCTTCCTCGGTCAGGGGATAATTGGCCGCATAGATACCGAATTGCATACCAAGATAAAGACATGTCGGCGTCTTACCGGTGCGTGAAACGCCCACGACGATGATATCGGCCTTGTCGTAATTCTTCGTGGAAATCCCGTCGTCATTTCCGAGGGCATAATTCACGGCGTCAATGCGGACATCATAGCTGCCGTTGCTGACAAAGCTGTGGTAGCGCCCGATGGTATGGGAGGATTCTACGTTGAGTTCTTTTTCCAGACGACCGATGAAGACTTCAAAGAGGTCAAAAAATTTACTCTGACTATTCATAATGATATTGCGAATATCGGCATTAATGAGGGTGCTGAAGATGAGGGGGGGGAGTCCCGTCTGGCTTGCCTCCAGATTGATCTGGTTCACCGCCCGCTCTGCTTTGGCGGCAGTATCAATAAAGGGGAGGGTGACCTGATCGAAAAGGATATGGTTGAACTGGGTCAGGAGACTCTGCCCCAACGTTTCCGCCGTTATGGCCGTGCCGTCAGATATGAAAAAAACTGTCCTTCTGGCTGTGAGCATAAATTGTGATCTTTTTAGATGTAAGGAAAGATGTGATCCACGACTGTTTTAAAATTGTTTTTCACATTATTAGCCCCTTTAATGATCTCCATATGCCCCGGCAGAAGCCATTCCACATCCAAGGCGCTCAGTTTGGAGATGCTCTTTTTAAGCAGCGACCCGTTACCGCCCGGGAAATCCGTTCTCCCTACATTTTGATTGAAAATGACATCCCCCGGGAAAAGGGTCTTCCGCCGCGGCCAATAAAGGGCGATGGAACCAGGCGAATGACCGGAGACATGCAGCACCTGAAACTCCTCATCACCCAGTGTCAAAAGTCCTTCCGCTAAAAAAAGATCGATTTTGGCTTGGGGTGTCGCAAGCCCGAATAGGCCATAGAGCTCCCCGCCCGGTCCCTGGAGAAAATCCAGTTCTTCCTTATTCAATGCTATTTGAATGTCCTGGTCGTAGAAATATTCAGATCCTTCAAAATGATCGGGATGGGAGTGGGTATTGATGATGTAGCGGATGCCCTTGGTTTCAATGCCATCCTGCGCCATTTTTTCCAGGAGATCGGGAACATATTTTGTCAGGCCGGGATCGACAAGGGCCCCGATATTGCCGCCGATATAAAAGCTATTGCAATTGTTCTCGAAATAATCTGTCCACTCATAGGCATAAAGATCATCTGTAAGCTTCATGGGGCCTCCCTTTTTGATAATTGAAACTCTGTTACCCTAAATTCCGGGAAAATACAAAAAAATTTATGCTTTTACCTCCTGCTGCCACGTACCGCCCTGTCCCAATATCTCATTGACATACAACTCAGTTCTGCATATACATTTCCTCACAAATGAAATTCCTTATCAAATCAAATATCAAATCCAAGTATGTCAAAAGGTAAACAAAAACATGGCTGCAGGATCGAATAATTCCTTTAAAAACGGTACTGAGGCGCCAAAAGGTCCATCGTCCGATGTCTTTAGAAAAGTAAAATGGCTAAAGCGAAGAAGAGGTCTGATCGGCTTCTTCACGTTTCTTCTTTTCGTTTCTTTCATCTTGTTTTTTGATTATTATTGGGTTCTGATCTCACGGATCATGAAGCAGCCGTCCCAGGTAACCGAGCAGGCGGCGGGGAAGTTCATGAAGGTGAGTGAGAAGGAACGACTGGATATTTTCGACCGTACCAAAAAGCTTCTCGAAGCTGGCAAGGTGGAGGAGGCGAGACAGCTCATACTGAAGTATCTCCAGCGTGAGAGCAATGCCGAGGGGTTTTATCTGGCGGGCATCGTCTACATGCGGCAAGGCGACGTCAGCAGCGCCTACCGCAACTTCAAGGAGGCGATTCGCCTGCAACCAGATTACTATGAGGCCCAGCAGAAGCTGGCCGAGGTCTATGTGACCGTCGGCGATCTGAAATCGGCCCAGGAGACGACGTCCATTCTTACAAAAAAATCGGATTATCTGGCGGACGGTTTGCTTCTCCAGCCTGAAAACGCCCTATCCGAGGGAAAACTCGATGAGGCCCTGCAAAAGGTCCAAGCGGCCGTCGATGCGAAGAAGGGGGCGGCGCCGGATATGTCTCTTATTCAATTGGCCGGCTTGTATGCCCGGAAGGGTGATCGTGCCAAGGCGGAACAGATCATCGCCAAAATTGACGAAAAGAAGTTGGACGCCACGGGATTGCTTTCCATGACCCGTTATTATCAGAATACGGACAGGAATGGAAAGTCGTTGGCCGTTATGACCGACGCCCTGACGCGTTATCCCGAATCGCCGGAGGTTCATTATTTTTACGGCCAACAACTATTCAGCCAGGGCAAATATCGCGAGTCCATTCCCCATTTTCAAAAGGTCTATGCGCTGATGCCCCAGTCCCGCATCGCCTCCTATCGCGTCGGCCAGGCCCTCATGGCGGCGGATCAACTGAAGGAAGCAAAGAAGCATATTGACGACACCTTATCCCGTCAGCCCGGCGATATTTTGGCGCTTAGTCTCAAGGTCCGGTATGAACTCTTCAATTTGCAGCCCAAAGAGGCCATCATCACCCTGAAGCAGATCATCGCCCTCGTCCCCGACGCCCCCCGGCCCAACACCTTGCTGGCCGAGCTTTACTGGGCTGATGGTATCCTGTCTGTGGCCGAGGACTATGCCCAGAAGGCCCTGAAGCTGGGCGAAACAGCCCTGTCGCCGCGGATTGTCCTCGGCGATATCTATACCAGAAAGGGACAATACACGAAGGCCGTTGAACAGTACGGCAAGATCCTCGAACGAGAGCCCACCAATGTGGTGGCCTTGTCACAATCCGCCGATGGCTACCGGAAGCTGGGAGACGTAAAAAAGGCCGAGAGTTTCTATGAGCGGATCAAGCAGGCCAGGAGATGAGGGAAAGCCCGGGTGATAAGCACCACGGGGAGCAGGGGGTGAGCAGGTCCTGGTTCATCTTTGGTTTCCTGTTTTTGTTCCTCTTTTTCGCCTACTATCCCATTATCTATGATCTGAGAGACAGTGTCATCGGCAATGAACTGGCTCGCCATGCCCCCTTGGTCTTTGCCCTGTCCGGGTTTCTTGTCTACCAGAAACGGAAAATTCTCTGGGAGCTATTAAAGAGCCCCTGTCCTGATGCGGGAAGCCCGGTATTTTTCCTGGTTGGTCTGTCTCTTAATCTCCTGGGGCAGGCATCGGGGGTCTATTTCTTGGCCCAGCTTTCCATACCCCTCACTCTATATGGCCTGGCCTGCTATCTAAAGGGGGTCTCTTTTGCCCGACAATTTGTCTTTCCTCTTGCTCTTTTGGGGCTGGCTTTTCCTATCCCCGGCAAAATATACATGGACGTTGTCTTCCCCCTCAAGCTGCTCGTAACGAAGGCGGCAGCAGCGCTTCTGACGCTCATGGGCTACCAAGTCAAAATTTATGGGAACATTATTGAAATCTCATCCCTGTTTCTGGGCGTCGCAGATGCCTGTTCCGGCCTGAATTCCCTGATGGCTATTTTAACCCTGTCCATATTTTACAGTTACCTGGTCATTCGCAGGTGGAAATTTCGCCTGGCAATAGTGATATCTATGTTGCCCTTGATCATTATGGTGAATATTATCCGGGTCACAACAACCGCCGTGGTGGCTGTAAAATGGGGTCCGGAGATGGCGGAAGGGAAGTTGCACTCGTTATGGGGCATTGCTGTTTTTGTCGTTGCCGTTTTGGGGCTCATGGCGATCACCAAGTTCTTTATGGTCATGGAAAGCCGGATATCTCATGATTTACATGAAAATCCCTCCATCCCCCCTTTGTCAAGGGGGGGTAAGGGGGAATTTTCATGCTTCGTTGTGGCTGCGCCGGGCATGGGGGTTAATAAGGGAAAGCTATTTCTGGTCTTCGTCTTGCTGCTCATGAGTGGTTTGCTCAGCGCCTATTTGCAGAACCGGGGCGAAGGCGCTCAGACGGCAAGCCTGCCGCTCAGTTTGCCGATGGTAGCATCAGGATGGCAGGGGAGTACATTTTCTGCTGTGATGCCATGGGAGGTTGGCCCCGATGATTTTATTTTGCGGCAATATCGGCAGAAGAATGGCCCAAGCCTGAATTTTCTCGCCCTCTATAGCCGTATATCAAATTATCATCCCCCGGCTCTGTGCTATCAGGGATCAGGTCGGGAGTTGACGGAGATTCCCCCACTCAAAAGTTCCTCGGGGAAAATCAGGCTGGCGGGACTTATGGGGAAAATGGGGCAGGAGACAATTCTGGTTTATCACGGATTTTATGTTGGGGGAAAAGTAATACCCGATGGGATAGAGAAAAAGATATACGAGGCAGGGGAAAAATTGAAACGCGGTCATATCAAACAATACTTTGTCGAGATAACGATGAATGAAGATACTGTAGACATAAAACAGTCTGGCGTTTATATGAAACAGTTTTTGGACGATATGGAAACATATCTGATTAATCCCAATTCTTGAAGCGAACAGAAAAAGACATTACCACCGTTACCCCGTCCCCGTATCGCGGTACTGGGTAAACTCCAGCCGGGTCAAGAACGTCTTGAAAATACTGGATTATGAACATTAAACTTCGTTTTCCGGTTTTCAACGAAACGACAACTACAATCATTTCCGGAAAAATTCATAGCTCTTGGTTTTATGCACAATCCAAAATATTCCTTGTGTAATTATTGATTTTAGGTGAAGGAGAAAGCAACAAAATATTCAAGGACGGCACGACTATGGGATATCATCACAATAAAAGCAAAGAGAAATTTCAATGGATGAAATACGTGGCCTTCATGGCAGCATTTGCAATCGCTGCTGTGGCTTTAGCCTTATATTTGCTGCCATTTGTTGCCTATTATCATGTTGAATCCGCTATCATAAACAAAGATGCCGAAAAACTCGCTGCTTCGACCGGGTTTACCGAGATGAGACGCAATCTGAAGGCGCAAAGGGGACAACGGGTTATTAAGAACCTTAGAAAAGATGACGGTAAAGATCAATCCCTGGTTGATCTGTCGATCTTGTGGTCGGCGCTATCGACGGACAACGAAGTTGACCGGGCCATTTCTACGGAAGGGTTCTACGTCGCCTTTTCAGGGACTGCACGTATGAAACCAGATCCTGTAAAACCGCCGCCAGAAATAAGTCAGTATCAAATGGTGCGGAAAATGATTGACAAGGCCAGTTTTAACTATCAGTCGTTATCAAAATTCGTTGTTAGTGTCCGAGATGAAAAGGGCCGTTATTCAGAATATTTTTCATTCGTCTTTACACGTGAGGGATTTAACTGGCGACTGACAAATGTTATTCTTCCCGTTGTTTAGGTAAGTGTTTTAGTTAATAACCACCGCCTCAGGCGATGGTCATTAACTTGTTGTATAAGAAGGGAGGAGGTGATGGTCATTCAGGCGGATATCCGAACGACGCTCTTCACCGGGTTACGGTAAACAGAATAGGTGATGAGGCCGAGGCCGATGATCAGCAGCAGCCATTCCGCAGGCTCTGGAACAGCCGATAGACCTACATGTCCCCCCACAAACTCCTGGTTGCTGGAACCTGTCGGTGTGTAAATTCTCATCTGGCTAAAGTCATAACTCCCTGCATCAATCCTTGTTGAAGCATCAAGCCAGGCAGCAGAATCCTCGAACGTCGGTGATGTCGGCGTAAAGACACTCCACATTGCAAATTGGATCGCTGCGGTCTTAATCGGATTGATTTCCAGTTGATACATCAACCAACCTACTTGCTGGTACTTTTTCAATGCATCGGATTGACTGATAAACTTGGTGCCGGATATGTCTGATAAGGTTGAAACCAATACGGCAAAGGAACTTGGGACAGTTGTGTGGGCTGCAAAATCGTCACAGTAATAATTTGCTGTCGTACCGCCATTAATGTTTCCCCCAACAGCACCGACATAATATCCACCAGCCGTTTGCGTGGGCAGTGTCGTCAGGTTGAGCGTTTCGGCGCAAACCTGTGATGTCGTAAACACCGCTAAGATCAAAGCCATCACGATATATTTTTTCATATTCCCGTTCCTCCTGGCAGTACTGATTGTTCTCCTCATTATCTTACATGTCGGTAATTAATTTAAATACTTTAATCTTAATGTCAAGACAAATGTTCGGCTTCCAGGAATCTACATATCTGTCCGTCATAATTATATCATTGGCTTTAATGTCTTTAGTCATCCCTATATTTTTCCTTTGGTCATGGCTTGTTCCAGTTTGATTTTCAATGGACTCGGCGCCAGCAGGGCGACGACCTTTTTCGCCTCTCCCTCCGCTTCCTGATTCTTCTTTAGGGAAAACAGCGTCAACGCCAATCGCGCCCGAGTACTATATTGATCCGGCGCCAATTGCAAGGCCTCTCGGAAATAGTTTTCCGCCGCAACATAATTACCCAACTTGTAATAATACCAGCCGATGGTATCCTTCACCTCCGGTCGTTCTTTGTCTGCCATTAAAAATTCAACCAGCTCCTTGGCCTTCTGAGGCGTCTCCATTCGCTCAATATATAACCACGCCAGTTGATTGGCGATCAAGGGTTCATCGGGATATTTTTTTCTGATTTCAAGGTAATATTTCTCCGTTTCCCCATCAGAGGCATTCTTCTCGTAACGGGCGCCCACATTGAGCGCCATAGGAATATCGCCGGGATTCAATGCCAAAGCGATTGCATAGCTTGCAGCCGCCGATTTGAAATCATTTTTCAGGAGATAAAGATCGCCCAATAAATAATGCAACGACCATTCCCGCGGCTGCTTCTTGATACTTTTTTGCACCGTGTCTACCGCCTCATCGAGACGTTTGGCGGAGATCAGCACATTGACATAGGCATTGATAGCCTGGGGATCGTTGGGCGCTTCTCGCATATATTGCCGGTCCAGGTCCAGGGCGCCTTCGAGATCGCCTCCCATGGCTTTTGCCCAGGCAATTTTTGTCTGCAGGGACTTGATTCTCGGATTTGTGGCGAAAGCCTTCCTGTATCTTTCTTCCGCTCTTTTCGGTTGTCCCATATTCAGGTATAGATCCCCTGTCTGTAGCAAGGCGACGATGTTGTCGGGCTGTACCTCCAGCACCCGGTCATAATAGGCCATCGACTGTTGGAACTGCCTTTTAATAAAAAGAATATCGCCGATCATCAGGTGGGGCAAAACCGTTTTTTCACCCAGCTTCATGGCCTTAAAGGCGTTCTTTTCCGCTTGGGGAATCATCCCCTCCTGCCAGTAGAGATTGGCCAGAACGATGTAAGGCCGAGGCGCCGCGGGAATCAGCTTCGTCATCTGGTTCAGGGCATCAATGGCCGGCCGCCGTTCGCCGGCCAGAATATGATACTGGAATTTAAGCCCCAGTGTCAGAATACTGTTGGGATATCTCTGGGTCATGGCGTCAATATGCGTTTTGGCTTCGCTGCGCTGACCAGACGCCAGCAGGCACTGACTGAGCCGGTAGGCGATGATCTGGACATTGGGGAAGGCCCCCAGGGCCTTTCTATAATATACGATGGCTTCCCGCAACTGATCTTTGCTGAACAGATACTGGGCGTAGTTGTAATTGACTTCGGCACTGTCGGGGTAGCGCTTAAGGGCCTGCTTAAAGAAAGAGAGGGCTTGGGCATCCTTGCCTGCTCCCAGGTAAAACTTTGCCAAGCTCAGCAGACCTTCCGCATCCATGGAACCGATATCCAGTTTCTTAACGATTTCATCAGCCTTTCCCGTATCGCCTTTTTGCAAATAAAGGGCAGCAAGATAGGCCGACGTCTTGACTTTAGGAGGTTTCTTGGAATCGGCCATGGCCGCCTTGGCTTTCTGCAGAGCTAACGTCAGGTGGCCTTCCGCCAGGGCAATCTCGGATTCCAGCCGCAGGCCGTCCTGCAGGTATTCCTCTCCCTTCGTCAGTTTTGTCGAAATTTCCCGGGCTGCCTTGTAATCGCCGGCAATCAGATAGATCTCGCCAAGTTTTTCCTGCGCCTCATAGTAATCAGGCCGGAGGGCTGTTGCCTGTTTTAGATGACTGTAAGCGCTCTGGATTCGCCCCTGCCTTAGATAGGCAGCCCCCGCCAAATATTGCGCTTCGGCAAATTCGGGATCTCGGCCCAGATGCTGCACGAGCAGGTTCAGGGCATCATTCACCTTCCCCTCGTCGAGCAACCCATTCACACGTCCAAGCAGAGCCTGCCGTTCCTCAGCGCTTACACGAACCATTTTTGTTTTTGCGACGGTCTCGACCCGATTGGTGGATGGCTTTTCCCGTCTGCCGGTGAAATATTCCATTAGTGTATCAGAAAAAACAAGACCGACCACCACAAGAATCAATAGAGCAATTTGAAAGATATGTCGGCGCCGCACGGCTTGTTCCTTCTTGGCGTAGTCATCGTCGATGGCAAGAAGATCATCATCCTGTTTTTCCTTTCTATCTTCACTCTCCATATCTTTCATCTTTACCTCTCCTGATCGGTTAATGTGTTATGATCGAAATCATGAAAGTGTGACCCATCCCCCTCCTGACCTCCCCCTTTGAAGGGGGAGGTCAGGATACATGACTCCCTCTCACATCAAGGCGAGGCAATAAAAAAATGACTCCCTCCCCTTCAAGGGGAGGGCTGGGGTAACATTATGTCTGGCGACTGTAAATACGGAAATCAACCGCCACGGCCCCTTTCTCATAGACAAGCACGGGATTAAGATCAACCTGATCGATGTCCGGACGATCTTTGATCAGCGCCGCCAGGGCCTTCATCATGGCTATCAGCGCCTTTTCATCCTTCGGTTTCTTACCGCGCACCCCGGCCAGAAGGGGATACCCCCGAATCCCCCGAATGACTTGCCGGAATTCCTTCTCTGTTGCCGGGAGCAGACAAAATTGGACATCACGATATATCTCCGTAAAAATACCCCCCAGTCCAAACATCAGGGCATGATCGTATTGGGGATCCCGAATGATGCCGATGATTACTTCCAAACCCTCCGCTCCCGCCATGGGAGACACGGTAACGCCGTCAATTCGTGCCTTGGGGATGGCTGACCTGACGTCGGTCATGATTCCCTCAAAAGCTTGACGGATTTCCGCCGGCGTGGAGAGATTGAGGCGCACCCCGCCAACGTCTGTTTTGTGAGCAACATCCGGGGAAGCGATCTTCAAGGCTACTGGCGAGCCGATTTTCTTGGCGAGGGAGACCGCGTCTTTTGCCGTTACTGCTAAAAAAGTATCGACGGCTGTTACGCCGTACTTCTTCATCAATGATAGAGACTCGTTAACGGAAAGAAGGCTTAGATCAGATCGCACTATTTCTTTGTGATGTTCCTTTCTAACGGCTTTGGGAGGATCAAAACGTACAAGCTGATACAGGGCCCTGATTGCCCGCTCCGGCGTCGGGTAGACGGGAATCCCCTTTTCGTGCATTTTTCTGGCCTCCTCACGCTCCACGTCGGCCCCTCCGCAAAAAACGATCAGCTCGCCGTCGCCGGTGACGATATCAGCGGCGCCGTGGATTGGGTCGCCAAAAATAACTACGCTCGTATCAAAATCGCTTTTTGCTGCGGCGATAGCCTTTGAGTAAAGGCTGGGGTCGGTGATGGCGTCGCCGGTCAGGTCAATGGGGTTCGTGACGCCGCAATGGGCGGGAAGAAAAGATCTCAGCTTCTCCTTTAAAGCTTGACTCGGGGCGGGATTTTCGAAGCCAAGTTTTTCGGCCTCATCAATGCCGAGAATTGCTGCTCCTCCGGAACTGGAAATATTCAGGAGCCGCCTTCCTTTCGGTTTCTTCATGTAAGCCAGTGCCTTGGCGAAATCATAAAGCTCCTCCAGATTGTCAGCACGATGGACCCGGTATTTGTTAAAAATGGCATTATAGATCTCGTCGGTTCCGGCGAGGGATTTGGTGTGGCTCTCGGCGGCAATGCGACCCCGGGCCGTTCTCCCGGCTTTAAGGATGACCACCGGCTTTCTTGCCTTGGACAGGGATTCGAGAAAATGCTGTGGTCTCTTGACGCCCTCCATGTATATGGCGATAACCTTGGTGTGTGGATCATTATCGAAATACCTGATGCAGTCCGATTCGTCGACATCAGCGCGGTTGCCCAAGCTGACAAAGACGCTGACTCCTAAATGTTCCTCGCTTGCCCAATCCATAAGGGCGGCGCCTACCGTACCGCTCTGAGAAATAAAGGCCATTCCTCCCTTGTTTGTGAGGAGCGGCCAGGAGGCGCAGAGGTGATGGTGGGGATAATTGATCCCCTGGCAGTTGGGTCCGACGACACGGATGCCATAGCGATGGGCAACTTCGGCCAACTCCAACTGAAGTTTTTCCCCTGCCTCACCCGCCTCGGCAAACCCTCCCGTAACAACAACGGCTGCCTTGACCCCTTTCTGACCGCATTTCTCAATGGCGCCGAACACCGCTTTGGAAGGGATGACAATGACGGCCAGTTCGGCGGGGGACGGTGTTGCCGTAATGTCCGGGTAAGCCTTCAGTCCGAGGAGTTCATCCGCCTTGGGATTGATCGGGTAGATCGGCCCCTTGAATCCGGCATGGATAAGATTATAAAGGATGTCGTAGCCAAGTTTGCCGGGGGTTCCGGAAGCGCCGATCAGGGCGACACTGCGGGGTTTGAAAAGCGCATCCAGGTTGTTATTTTCTTTCATAACTTTCCCTCCTCTAAGTTATTTAGCAATTGTTAAAATCAAAACATTGCTTTTTCGCAATTGATATCGGCTTCGGAATGATTGTACTCCGCAGCCAGGTGGAACGCGTTGAGGATTGTTGACAAGAATCAACGAGATCAGTATAGTCAATTATCATTATTCTGGAAAGGAAAAAACGATGCAAAACTTCATTTTTGAGAACCCCACGAAGATTATTTTTGGCCAGGGTCAGATCAAACGGATTGGACAGGAGGCGGCGCGATTCGGGAAAAAGGTCCTGCTGGTCTATGGGCAGGGCAGTATCAAGAAAAATGGCGTCTATGATCAGGTAATGTCCTCGCTTTCAGAAACTCATCTTTCGGTGGTCGAATTTCCCGGTGTTCGCTCGAATCCGGTCCTTTCTCACGCCGTGCAGGGGATTGAAACTGCGAAGCGGGAAGGCGTCGAGGTTATTCTTGCCGTGGGCGGGGGAAGCGTCATCGATACGGCCAAGACCATTGCCGCAGGCGTCGGAGCTGATCACGATGTCTGGGATTTTTTTACCTACAAGAAAACTATCCAGGCAGCTCTTCCCGTCTTGGCAGTCGTTACCATATCTGCCAGCGCCTCCGAAATGAACGCCGCCGCTGTGATGACCAGGGAAGAGGGTCGTCAGAAATACAGTATCCGCTCTCTCCATATCCAACCGAAGGTCTCCATTCTCGACCCATCGGTCCTGTTCACTCTGGACAGGGCTTACAGCGCCTATAGCGCCGTTGATGCCGTGACGCATATGCTGGAGGGCTATTTCAATAATACGGAGGTAAATCCCAGCCCCTTGCAGGACGGGATGGTCGCAGGTTTGATGAAGACCATCATGGGGGCTACGGAAACGATTCTTCAGCAGCCTGAAGATTATGACGCCAGGGCAAATATGATGTGGGCGGCAACCCTGGCGTTTAATGGCCTGACCACGGCGGGGATGGGGCAGGTCGCCCTTCCTGTCCATATGATCGAACACTCCCTGAGCGCCCTTTACGATGTCGCTCACGGTGCCGGACTTTCCATCATCCTTCCCGGGTGGATGAAATCGCAGCTTCCAAGCAAGGCGGGGCGCTTCGCCAAGTTGGCAAGAGATGTATTTGGCGTTGCAGCGGGAAATGACGAGGAAGCGGCCCAGGCAGGTATCGACCGGCTTAAAAGGTGGTTCTCGTTGATCGGCAGCCCCGTTTCATTAAGGGAGGTGCGAATCCCTGCGCAGGACATAGAGATGATCGCTGATAATGCCTTTGCCCTGGCCCAAGTCTGGGGATTGAAAGCATACACCAAAGAAGCGATAACTGAAATTCTTGAATTGTGTAACAGGTAAAAATAAACCGGCTTCCTTTTCCCATTCAGAAAGTGCCTCCCGGTAAATGGGAAGGTGTTCATATTGGGCCATAAGTCATGTGAACCAATAACCTATTTGCCAGAACGTACCGGGAGTGCACGGCCGAGGCTGACGTAGGACTGGGGATACCAGTACCGTAGGCCATAGTTGAAACTGAAGTAGGCAGCATCGGAACCGCGCGTTCCCGATGCCCAAGGGCAACAGCAAGATAGGCGGATGAAATTCGTTAATTTTACCCGATTGTATTGTGATCCGCAATCCTGAGCATATCCCATTAAAGAAGCATCATACAACACCGCCAGCTCATCCTGCGTCGGCATCCGCCAGTCGCTATAACCGCCCCCGCGATAATTCTCGCAATATGACTTGGCATTTGCCCAGTTAATTTCAGCCCCGTTGTCCTTCGCCGCCCACATCAGCTCCGTCTTTGTGTCCAGCACCGTGTCGTTGTCATAGGCGATAAAACGACCATCCCTGCCAATCTCTCCTGCTGTGGCATAATTTGCCGCAATAAAAGTTCCTATTAAAATAGCCACTACCATTATCGCTAACGTCGTTTCTAATGTCTTTTTCATCAACAGCCACCGCCTCCTCTATTGATTTATCTTCTCCGTGACCCAATAACCTATTTGCCGGAACGCCGCACCGGGAGGGCCCGGATGAAGTCGTTGCTCCACTGGGGATACCAGTACCGAGTGCCATCGTAGTAGCGGAAGCGGGCTGCGGCGGAACCACTCGTCCCAGATGCCCAGGGAGTAATACACGTAAGACGAATCAATTCTGTCAAATGGACATTAAAACCACAGTCAGACTTGTAAGTTTTAGCATCGTCATACAACCCTTCCAGTTCATCCAGCGTCGGCATCCGCCATTCCGTATAGCCGCCCCCGCGATAATTCTCGCAATAGGACTCGGCGTTTGCCCAATTAATATCAGACCCGTTGTCCTTCGCTGCCCACATCAGCTTCGTCTTTGTGTCCAGCACCGTGTCGTTGTCATAGGCGATAAAACGACCGTCCCTTGCGATCTCCCCTGCTGTGGCATAATTCGCCGCAATAAAAGTTCCTATTAAGATAGCCACTACCATTATCGCTAACATCGTTTCTAATGTCTTTTTTATGATCTATGCCCTCCCTCCCTCTCTTTTAATTTGTTTTCTCCCTTTGTTGTCTGGTTTCCCGGCAGGGCCAAAAATTTTGATCCTGTATATGTATCCTATACAACAAACACATAGTCTTCACAACAGACAACCCCGCTTATATCCCTGTTTTTCATCCGTTAGGAAAATTACGGGGGATTTTCATACTTCGTTGTGTCCATGCCGGGCATGGGGGTTAGTGTTTGTCGTGCGGTCCACGCAATAGACATTCCGCTGGGCCGTCGGTGTGAGCAGGATATTTTGGATGTTGACGTGGGCCGGGGCGTTGATGATGAAGAAGATGGCCTCGGCGACATCCTCGGCGCTCAGGGGTGTAAAGCCCTCATAAAACTTCTTGGCGGCTTCCCGATCGCCGTGGAAGCGGACCTCTGAGAATTCCGTATTTGCCGCTCCGGGGCAGACCATGGATACACGGATTGCCGTTCCGGCCAGATCGATGTTCATACCTTCAGAAAGGGCCCGGACGGCGAATTTTGTAGCGTTGTATACGTTACCTTTCGGATAGACCTGATAGCCGGCAAGGCTGCCCACATTGACGACATGTCCATGGCCGGCCTCAACCATCATGGGAATAATGAAGCGGGAAACATTGAGGAGGCCCTTGATATTGGTGTCAATCATCCGGTCCCAGTCTTCGAAATTTCCGGACTGAAGAGGGTCAAGACCGGAGGCGAGTCCGGCATTGTTGATCAGAATATCCGGAATCAGGTCCTGGTCTTTCAGTTGCCGGGAAAAGGTCTCCACCGCTGTTCTATCTCGAACATCAAGAGTAAACACATCTATTGCCACGCGGTATCTTTCTGATAGTTCCTGCCGGATGTTATGAAGCCTGTCGAGGCGTCGGGCGGCGAGAATCAGGCTGGCGCCCGACGCAGCCAACTTCTCGGCGCAGGCCTTACCGATACCGGCGCTTGCCCCGGTGATCAGGATCACTTTTCCTTGAATGCGGTTTTCCATGGTCATCCCTCCTTAATCTGTTCGATATGTGAAATTGCAGTCGGCCTCCCGAAGGCGGGGCAGGGCGGCGTCTTTCGGGGATAGCAGGGGTACTTCCACATGCCAGGGGATGTCGATATCCGGATCATTCCAGATGATGCCCCGGTCCATGGCCGCAGCGTATTCTTTGGTGACCTTATACGAGACGACAGCTTCTGCGCTCAATACGGAGAATCCGTGGGCAAAACCCGGCGGGATATATAGCATCATCCCGTTTGCGGCCGTTAGTCTATGTCCTACCCAGCGGCCGAAGGTAGGAGACCCCTGACGGATATCGACGGCGACATCGAATATTTCTCCACAACAGACCATTACGAGTTTGCCCTGAGCCATCGGTTCCTTTTGATAGTGCAGCCCCCGGATGGCCCCCCGTTTTGAAGAGGAGAAGTTGTCCTGAACAAAAAGTTCCGGAATGCCGGCGGCGCTGAAATCGCTTCGCTTATAGGTCTCTGCGAAGTAGCCCCGCTCATCGGGAAAGCTGCGTGCTTCAATCAGGATAATCTCCGGTATTTCCAGTCGTGAGAATATAAAGGGCATGGGATATTTTACCTCAACACTTCCGGGTTGATCAGATTGGGCGGCGCCTCACCCCGCAGACCGGCGAGCAGATTCCCGGCCGCCATCGCTGCCATTCTGGTCCGAGTCTCCAGGGTAGCGCTGCCCACATGGGGCAAAAGGAGAACCTGGTCTAGTTTTTCGAGACCAGGCGTTATGTCCGGTTCATTTTCATAAACATCGATTCCGGCCCCGGCAATGATCCCGTTTTGCAAGGCGCCGAGGAGCGCCTTTTCATCGACGACAGGTCCGCGGGAGGTATTAATGAGGAAAGCAGTCGGTTTCATCAGGGCAAGCTCCTTCTCACTGATGAAATGCCTTGTATTCGAAGAAAGAGGTATGTGGAGGGAGACGAAGTCTGATTCTCCCAGCAGGGTGTTCAAGGGGACGTATCGGGCATTAAGCTCTTCTTCCTCGGTCTTCTCCAGGGGATTTCTGCTGAAATAAAGGATAGGCATCTGAAAACCCCTGGCCCGCCGGGCGATAGCCTTGCCAATCCTTCCCATACCGATGATTCCGAGGGTCTTTCCGGATACTTCCCGGCCCAAAAAGTGAAAAGGGGCCCAGAAACTGAAACGCCCTTCCCGAACCATCCGGTCTCCCTCGGCAATCCGTCTTGCGGCGCCAAGGATGAGTGAGAAAGCCAGGTCCGCCGTTGCCTCGGTCAGGACCCCGGGGGTATTGGATACGAGGATGCCGCGTTTGGTCGCCGCCACGATATCGATATTGTTATAGCCTACGGCCATGTTTGCAATCATGATCAGCTTGGGGGCATAATCGAGAAACTCCCCATTGATGTCATCGGTGATCATGGACAACAATCCGACCTTGTCATGGATGGAATGAAGGAGTTTTGACCGGGACATGGGACGATCCTCTGCGTGGCATTCCACCTGGAATTCCCTTTTCAGGGTATCCAGAACGGAATCGGGAAGATTACCCGTGACTAGGATCGGAGCGAGAGTTTTCATAATTGACGAGGCCGTCTTTATTTTGATCGTTTCGCGGAATATTTGTGACTCTGTCATGGTTCAGAAGGCCATTTTATCTGGGGGACGACGCTCAGGAACATAGACATGTTCGATGAGATCCTCATTCCACTCCCTGGAGACATACAGGTTGCAGTAGCAACTGCCGAACTCCGCCACATCGCCAGCCCGGTAGGCGCAGGGGCAAATGATGTCTTTGTCCTTTTCCCGATCCCCGGCCGACAGACGACAGGGGCAGGACATATAACCGTAGCGTTCCCTGTTGACCAGGAGATCGCCGAGGATTTCGAGCACCCAGGGTTTGTTTATGTTAAAGAAACAACCCTTTGGTTCCTGAACCTTTTTCATCGCGTCATAAAGTTGCTCGGCGTTCATTTTATCCCCAGCGCCTCCCGAAGGGCCTTTTCATTGAAACCGATGATGACCTTGTCGCCGATGACAATTGTCGGGAAAGAACGGTTGGGATTGTATTTGAT
>JAPLJZ010000013.1 GCA_026388335.1 Deltaproteobacteria bacterium | reverse complement strand
GGCTGCGGCAACCATCATCGGGGCCGCTGCAGAAACACCGAGCCGCTGCTCCAATTCCTTGACCAACTCGGAAAGATCAAGGACTGTCATTTCTTCAATAAATTTTACCACGTCTTCTTTGGTTATCTGACTTGCCATCTTCGCTTCTTCCTTCCTGTATTATAATTTATTGTGCTGACTCTTTTTTCATACGGTAGGCGTCGAGAACCTGTACCATGCCTCGGGGCACAGCACTCAAGACGCCCACCAAACCTGTCGGAACACCGATGAGTACCGATAACAGCCTTGACAGGAGTACCTCGCGGCTGGGCAGAGTAGCGACGGCATTAACCTGCTCCCTGCTCAACACCTTTCCCGCCAACATTGCCGCTTTGATCTCCAGTTCAGCATTCTTCTTTGCAAACTCCACAAGCACCTTAATCGGTTCTGCTACATCCCTGTCTGTCATAATCAGAGCCAAAGGCCCCTTGACATGCTCATTCATGGCGCTGAAATCTGTTCCCTGCGAAGCTATTCGCAGCAGGGTATTCTTGATCACATGAATGTCGGAACCAGACTTACGCAGGGCTACGCGCAAGGATGTAATGCGAGCTACATCCATTCCCGAGTAACCGGCAAGAACCGCAAGTTTAAATTCTTTCAGCTTTTCGTGAAGTTCTGCAATAACCTGTTCTTTTTCCTTTCGATCCAATCTTCAACCTCCTTTCGTATATCTATTGTCGCCTGGGTGGTATCCTATCATCCAACAGGCCCTATGCAACCGAAAGTCCCAAGACTACAGGTAACAGGAAAAAAAGACGATGATGACCAATTTTAATCATGGTTTTTCTCTCGTCTCGGCAGGCCCGTTACTACCGTTTAAACACCTGTACCTGCTGTCTCAGACTTAGTTAGCAAACAATTGATCTATCTACTGCGGACTTTATATATTTCTCACATCAAGGGGATCGACCTTAACCCCCGGCCCCATGGTAGAAGAAAGGGAAATGCTCTTCAGATATGTTCCCTTACTTGCGGCCGGCTTCAGCTTGATGATGGTTTCAACAACAGCGGCAATATTCTCCAGAAGTTTATCGGCGCCAAATGAGACCTTTCCCACCGGGGTATGAACAATGCCGGCCTTCTCGACGCGAAACTCCACTTTACCTGCCTTGAGTTCCGCCACGGCCTTGGCCACTTCAAACGTTACCGTTCCCACCTTCGGATTGGGCATGAGCCCCCGCGGACCCAGAATCTTTCCCAGTTTTCCGACACTCCCCATCATATCCGGGGTCGCAACCACCCGGTCGAAATCCAGCCAGCCTCCCTTGATCTTTTCAATCAAGTCGTCCGCTCCGGCAAAATCCGCACCAGCATCGAGGGCTTCTCTCTCTTTGTCCCCCTTCACAAAAGCCAGCACCCGGACCGTTTTGCCCAAACCGTTAGGAAGAACTACGCTGCCCCGGACCATCTGATCAGCATGCTGGGGATTGACGCCTAACCGCAAGGCGATTTCCACCGTCTCATCAAACTTGGCCCTCGTTGCACCGATCAAAAGTTCGATTGCCTCCCTCATCAAATAGCGTTTCCCCGGTTCCACCTTCTCTCTTGCCTCAATAAATGCTTTGCCTCTATTTGTCATGATCAAACCTCAAACAACGTGAGTTTATCCCTCGATTGTAATTCCCATGGAACGCGCCGTGCCCTCAATGACCCTTATGGCGCCTTCTATATCCACGGCATTGAGATCATTGAACTTCTGTTCCGCAATATCCCTGATCTGCCTGGACGTCACCGTCCCCACCTTTTCTTTATTCGGATTTCCGGATCCCTTGGCAATTTTTGCCGCTTGCTTTATCAGCACTGATGCCGGGGGCGTCTTCGTCACAAACGTGAAGGATCGATCGGCATAAACGGTGATCACCACAGGTATAACCGTGCCCTCCTGGCTCTGGGTCATGGCATTGTACGCCTTGCAGAACTCCATGATGTTTACACCATGCTGGCCAAGGGCCGGTCCGATCGGCGGGGAAGGAGTGGCCTTACCTGCCTTGATCTGCAGCTTTATGTTTGCAATTACCTTTTTCGCCATAGTTTTCCACCTTATTTATGAATATTTTAATTCTGGACAACCTGGATAAAATCCAGTTCCACCGGTGTGGATCTTCCAAAAATACTGACGATTACTCGCAGCTTTCCCTTTTCCGGTTTGACTTCATCAATGACACCGTCAAAATTGGTAAAGGGTCCATCGATGATACGGACATGGTCGCTGACTTCGAACTTGAACTTTGGTTTTGGCTTGAGCGTGCCTTCATCGATCCGGGTACGAAGAACTTCAACGTCCCGGTCGGGGATGGGGAAAGGCTTTTCTTTCCCGCCAATAAAACCGGTTACCTTCGGTGTGTCTTTGACAATGTGCCACGTCTCGTCATTCAACTCCATCCGCACGAGAATATATCCGGGGAAGAACTTCCGTTTGGACGTCTTTTTTTCCCCGGAAACAAGTTCAACAATGTCTTCCTCCGGGATCAGGACATCCGTAAAAAAGTCCTGCTTCCCAGCCGCATCGATGCGTTCCTTGAGAGAAAGCTTTACCTTGTTCTCATAACCGGAATAGGTGTGCACAACGTACCATCTCTGAGCCATGTTCTTATCCCAGTAGCAATTTGATTAATTTGGTCAGGCCAAAATCGACGATCCCGAGAAACACAGAAACAATGGCGACCACAACAATCACGATTGAAGTCGAAGCGAAAGTCTGCTTCGGCGTCGGCCAGGTCACTTTTTTCAGCTCTACTTTCGCCTCGGAAAGAAACACTTTGATTTTGTCAATCCAAATCTTGATTTTATCCATCAAGTTTACCATTCAATAAAAATGGCAGGCCAGGAGGGACTTGAACCCCCAGCATCCGGATTTGGAGTCCGGCGCTCTATCCATTAGAGCTACTGGCCTGTCTGATAACTCAATATGGCGACGAAAGGAGGACAAGATCTACTTCGTCTCCCTATGGGCCTTATGGGACCGACAGAACTTACAGAATTTTTTCAGTTCGAGTCGACCCTGCATGGTTCGCTTATTCTTTGTGGTCGTGTAATTTTTCTGCTTACACTCTGTACAAGCTAAGGTAATAATATTTCTCATAATCTTAACCACCTTTATCTTTAAGTGGAGCCCACGACCAGGATTGAACTGGTGACCTCATCCTTACCAAGGATGTGCTCTACCGACTGAGCTACGTGGGCCAATCTTTCCTGATGGAGCGGGAAACGGGATTCGAACCCGCGACCCTCAGCTTGGAAGGCTGACGCTCTAGCCACTGAGCTACTCCCGCATATACTTTTTCAGGATCGTCGTCGCCAACGATGCGCGCTGCGTTAAAAAATGGTGGAGGGGGGGGGATTTGAACCTCCGTAGGCTGAGCCGGCAGATTTACAGTCTGCTCCCTTTGGCCACTCGGGAACCCCTCCATCGAAATTCATTATCATTTATGAAGCTGGCGATGGGACTCGAACCCGCAACCTGCTGATTACAAATCAGCTGCTCTACCTGTTGAGCTACGCCAGCAAAACGCAGTTCGCTAATCATTCAAAGAGCTTACGCAAATAAGACGCATTCGGCTAAACCACACCGAAAATGCGAATTGGGGACTTTAGATTTATTGATTTATTTTGTCAAGCACTTTTTAGCATCATATATTCATGCATGCAGGTCATGATCAGAAATACCCGGTCATAAATATTTGATTTGCGGCTTTATTTGTCTACGTTCACCTCAGCCATGTCTCCAGAAACTACCCTGCGGGGTGTCATAAACATCGATTCCCAGGGCCGCGAGTTTTTCCCGGATGGCATCGGCCTCCTGCCAGCGCCGTTCTTTCCGCATGGAGGCTCGCTCATCCAACAATTTCAAGACCTCGATACCAATCGTTTCTTCTTCAAAATGCATGATTCCCAGAACACTGTCTAACCCCGTCATCACTTCCAGAACGCGGTCCCTTTCCCTTTGATTGAAATGACCTCGGGCCAGGGGGACGCTCACCTTATTGATAAAATCGAAGAGGGAAGCAAGGGCACCGGAGATATTGAGGTCGTCATCCAGGGCACTTGCGAAACCCTGCTTGACATCATAGATCCACTGATCCGTGTCGGGGAAACCCTCGCCGGGAGTAAAACGGATCAGGCGCTGGATGAAATGATTCAGCTTTCGGACCGTATTTTTGGCCGTTTCCATAGACCCCCAGGAAAAATTCAGGGGTTTACGGTAGTGGGAACCCAACAGGAAAAAACGGACCTCCCGGCCCTGGTAGCCTCTATTTTCCAGGTCTTCCATCGTCAGGACGTTGCCCAGGGAACGGGACATTTTCTTACCGTCGATCATTACCAGCTCCGTACTGAGCCAATAGTTGGCCATCCCCTTTCCCGTCACCGCCTTGCCGATGGCCAGGACATTTTCACAGTGGGGAAAGGTAATATCGGCGCCGCTGGCATGAATATCAAAGGCCTCTCCCAGGTATTTCAGGGAGATGGCGGCGCACTCCAGATGCCAGCTTGGCCGGACGCTCCCCCAGCGGGTCTTGAAATACACGCCCTTCTTCAACTCGCTGAGGGTAGAGCGTTTCAGCAGGGCAAAGTCCACCGGGCTATCCTTTTCGTAATCATCCAGATCAATAGTTCGGCCATGTTGAACCTTGCTGAGGTCGACGTTGGACAGTTTCCCGTAATCATGAAACTTTGAGATATCAAAATAGACGGAACGCAGCTTTTCATAGGCATATCCTTTGCCTACCAGTTTCTCGACCATCCGGACCATATCCTCGACGTGCTCACTTGCCTTGGGATAGACCTCATCGCCCTTGATGCACAACTTTCCAATATCTCTGATGAATGCCTCCGTGCACCGGTTCGTGTACGTGGCCAGATCCGTGTTGGTCCGCTCCGCGCCCCGGATAGACCGATCTGCCAGATCAACGATATTGGTCACATGCTTGACCGTATAGCCCCTGTATTCGAGGTATCTCCGCAGGAGGTCGGACACGACAAACCTCCGGTAGCTGCCGATGTGGGGCACGTCATGGACGGTGGGCCCACAGGAATAAACACGGACCTCTTCGGGGCGCAGGGGTTTGAAGAAGTCCTTCTGTCTACTCAGGGTATTGTAGAGGCGAAGCGTCGTCTCCCGCCGGTCCGCAAACAGGTCCGTACTGAGATACCGTTCGCCGCTATCCGGAAAGATGACCACGATGATTCCTTCGTCCAGGTCTTTGGCCTTCTGGAGGGCGACGTGCATGGCCGCACCGGAACTCATTCCCACGAGTAAGCCCTCTTCCCGGGCGAGGCGTCGGGACATTTCAAAGGCGTCCTCGTCAAGAATGTTGACCTTTTCATCGAGGCAATTCTTGTCAAAGATCCCGGGTCGATAAGATTCCTTCATATTCTTGAGACCCTGAATCTTGTGCTGGAGATAGGGTTCGACGCCGATGATCTTGACGGCCGGGTTGTATTCCTTGAGCCGCCGGGATATGCCCATAGCCGTTCCTGTCGTCCCCAGGGCAGCCACTACCATGGCCACCTTGCCGGCGGTCTGCTGCCATATTTCCTCCGCCGTACCCTCGTAGTGGGCCAGGATGTTGTCGGGGTTGTTGAACTGATCCGTTCCGAAGTATTTATCCGGATCCTCCCGCATCATGTGATAGGCCATCTCGATGGCCCCATCGGTGCCAAGATTGGCCGGGGTAAAGAACAATTCGGCGCCCATGGCCTTCAGAATCTTCTTTCTTTCTTCGCTGGCCGCCTCCGACATGGTCAGACAAAGCCGGTATCCCCTGGCGGCAGCCACCAAGGCCAGACCGATGCCGGTATTGCCGCTGGTCGCTTCCAGGATAACCTTGTCCCTGGTAAGCTCCCCTCGCTTTTCGGCGCCGTTGATCATAGCCAGGGCCGCCCGGTCCTTTATAGAACCCCCGGGATTGAAACACTCCATCTTGGCAAAGATCTTGACCCCCGGACTGCTGTGGAGGCGGCAGATCTCCACCAGAGGCGTATTACCGATTGTTTCAAGAATGCTGGCGCAGGAGGGCTTCATAGATAGAATTTACCTTAATTAATTTGACTGCTTGGCGGATTTTCGCGACGCTGTCAACTGTCAAATTTGGGAACAGGAATTTTAACAAAGGGCACCCCTTCCTCGCGGAGGGTGTCCTCCTCCCTTTCCGTCGTGACGCCACGGATGTTGCGTTGATCTTCCTCCCCGCGATGGATCCTGATGGCAACTTCAGCAAACTGTTCACCGACATCGTCAAAATATTTGTCGATCTGCTGATGCAACTGTTCCAGATATTTTAGGGGGGAGATTTCCACATCGTTACGTTTTTTTACCGGGCACTTATCCTTTCCCAGCAGCGCCACGGACGCGGGAACAATTTTCGTCTCCATGCTTCCGCACACGGGACAGGTAATCAATTTACCGGCCCACTGCGTTTCAAAGGCCTGTCGGTCCTGAAACCAGCCCTCAAATTTGTGTCCATGATCACAGCGCAGATCATAAATAATCACGCATCATCTCCATAAAAAAGAAAAAAATGGGTTTTTGCAAATCCATTAAAAATAATATTGGACTTTTCCCAAGTAATTTTATATTTGATCACTCCGTCGGGATGTGGCCCAGCTTGGTAGGGCACTGCGTTCGGGACGCAGGAGTCGCGCGTTCAAATCGCGCCATCCCGACCATTTATTTTGATCAGCCCCCCACCACCGACGCCATTTTGAAAATCGGCAGATACATGGCGATGATCATCCCGCCGACCACACCGCCCAGAAAGACCATCATAAAAGGTTCCAGGAGCGCCGTCATGGCGTCCACGGCCGTATCCACTTCATCATCATAAAAATCGGCGATTTTGGCAAGCATGGTATCCAGGGCCCCCGTCGCCTCTCCGACAGCGATCATCTGCACCACCATGGCCGGGAAAATATCCGTTTCCGCCAGGGGTTCGGCGATGGTTTTTCCTTCAGCGATACTCCTCCGTACTTCCAGGAGGGCCTTCTCGATAATGACATTTCCCGCCGTTTTACTGACAATGGCCAAGCCCTCCAGGATGGGCACCCCGCTGGACATCATGGTGGACATGGTACGCGTAAATTTGGAGACAGCAACCTTTTTCAGCAGGTCGCCAAAGACAGGGGACTTCAGCACGGCACTGTCGAACAGATAGCGGCCTCGCTCGGTGGCCACAAATCGATTGAAGGCAAAAAATGCCAATGCGACCGCGCCAAACATCACGAGGAAATACTTCTGGGTAAAGGCGCTGGCATTGACGAGGAACTGGGTAGGACCGGGCAGCTCTCCCCCCATACCTTCAAACATCTTCTGAAAAACGGGGATGACCTTGAGGAGCAGGAGGGCGACAACGCCAATGGATATAACCAAAACACTGGCCGGGTAAGTCATGGCCCCCTTTACCTTGGATTTCAGTTTCATCGCCTTTTCCATGTAACTGGAAAGGCGTTGCAGAATTACATCGAGGATACCGCCGCTTTCTCCCGCCGCCACCAGATTTACAAACAGGTTATCGAAAATCTTGGGATATTTTTTCAGGGCGTCCGATAGGGTGGACCCTCCTTCAATATCCTCCTTGATCGTGGCAATGACCTTGGCAAAGGTCTTGTTCTGTTCCTGCTGCGATAGAAGTTCCAGGCATTGGATCAGCGGGAGACCGGCGTTGATCATGGTCGCAAAGATACGGGCAAAGACCACGACATTTTTTTCGCTGATCTTCTGCTTAAGAAAGGGAAGGTATTCTTCGAGGCCCTTGGGCTTGGCCTTAATATTAATGGACCGATAACCCTGCCGGCGCAGCATACCCCGGGCGTTTGCCTCATCGACGGCGTCCAATTCGCCCTTTTTTACCTCACCTCTTCTGGTCGTCGCTTCCCAGATAAATACCGGCATCTGATCTCCTATCTGGCATTCATAGAATTCGCCGTCACCAACAGATCATTCTTCAGTTTCCCGAGGATTCATCAGCCCGCGAAACATTTCATGCATGACAATCCCCGTCGCCACAGAGACATTAAGAGAACCTACCTTTCCTATCATGGGAATCGATAAAAGGAAATCACATTTTTTGCGGATCAGGTCCCTGAGCCCCTGGCCCTCACTGCCCATGACCAGGGCAATCTTTCCGGCAAAGGGCACCGAACGCGGATCCAGCCCTGCCCCGGAGTCCGTCCCATAGATCCAGAATCCCTTTTCCTTCAAGGTATCGAGGGTCCGGGACAAATTGGCAACCATTGTCACCCTCAAATGATGCACCGCCCCGGCCGATGCCTTGACAACCGTCGGTGTCACGGAAGCGGAGCGGTCCTGGGGGATGATCACCCCGGCAGCTCCAAAACAGTGGGCGGTGCGGATAATGGCCCCGAGGTTCTGGGGGTCCGTAATACTATCAAGGACGACGACTATCTGGCCATTGAGAGTTTCTTGAGCATGTTGAAGCATCTCCTCCAGATCGACGTAGGCGTAAGGCCGGATCGTGCCCACGATCCCCTGATGCACCCCTGAATCGGCCAATCTATCCAGTTTCGCCCGCTCGACCTCCACAACGGGAACAGAAAAACGGGAGGCTTCTTCCAGGATCTTGAGGACCTGTTCACCCTTTCTACCGGGGGCAACAGCAATTCTCAATATTTCCCGAGGGTTGTTTTTAATGGCTTCCCAAAGGGGATTTATACCATAAATCATCTGGGATGATTTTTTCTTGATATCCGGGGCGCTCTTCATCTTTGTCACGGGCGTGTCACCGTAGCGTCACCTTCACGGCTTAGATGGCAGGTTGTTCAATGCGCTCCTCTTGCCTGCAATCCCCTGGCAATGGCTTCCACGATCCGATCCGCCTCGGAGGCCGGATTTGTCGCCATGCGTATGGGCCTGCCGACCACAAGATAATCTGCTCCCGCTGCGATGGCTTCTTCAGGGGACAGTGTCCTTTTCTGATCATCCCCGGCAACGGCGCCGCTACCCCTGATACCGGGGGTGACAATCACAAAATTATCTCCACATGCCTTCCTGATACCCTCGATCTCCCGGGGGGAAGCCACCACCCCCGCCAAGCCGGCATCCTGGGCCATGCGGGCAAAATTCAGCACCGCTTCCATCGTCGTTATATGAAACCCTATCTCCCTCAAATCCTCATCGCTAAGGCTTGTCAGGACCGTCACGGCAATAAGGAGGGGCGCCGGTACACGCAGACGTTCCGCCGCCTGATTTGCGGCGGCCGCCGCCGCGGCCATCATGCTGCGCCCCCCGGCGGCATGGATGTTGAACATGGCCACCCCCAGGCCGACAGCCCCTTCCGCAGCTCTCGCTACGGTATTAGGTATATCGTGATATTTCAAGTCTAGAAAGACACGGGCCCCTCGTTCATGGATCTTATCGATGAGCGCCGGGCCATAAATCGTAAAGGCTTCCTTGCCGACTTTAAAGAGACCGATATGCCCGTGCAGACCGTCGACCCACGACAGGACATCTTCCATCCCGCCGCTGCCGATATCCAGCGCAAAAATCAGACGGTCTTGAGGACGATCATTCCGTGTATTCGTCATCATCAATAAACTCGGCGTGATCGAGAATAGGGAGGAAATTGTCCTTCGTATATCTCAGGTTCTCCGGATGGGCATAAACAATCTTGCCTGCAGCTATCTCTCTGAGCGCCATGACAATCTCCCGATTGTTCCGGACTTCACCCAGGGCCTGGGGTTTTGATCCCTTGATGAGCTGTAGAGCCCGCTGGGATGTGAGTTGCACCAGGGCAAAACGGTTTTTTGCTTCTCGCAGAGAGTCTTCAACAGTAATTCTAGCCATATAATTTTGAACCTCCATTTACAAACTACAGATAATGATTATGCTTCCCTCATAAAACCATCAATGACATGACATTGCCGCTCTCTTCTACACTTTTCCGCCAGATAGATAGCCCGCAGTCTCTCAACTGCGCTCTCCAAACGGTCATTGACGATGATATAATCATACCAGAAAACTTCCCTGATTTCATCTTTTGCTTTTTGAAAGCGTCTTTTTCGGATCTCATCATCTTCAGCCCCGCGTTTCTGCAAACGCTTTTTCAGCTCTTTGAGATCTGGGGGCAGTATAAAAACAAAGACACCGTCAGGATACAATTCCTTTAGCGCCCTGGCCCCTCGGGGTTCGACATCCAGGATCAGATCCTCCCCTCGGAACCGAATTTCCTCAACCACCCGCCGTGATGTCCCATAGAGATGGCCATAATTTTCAGCCCATTCTGCAAATTCTCCATTTTTCACCTTTTCTCTGAATACATCTTCAGTGACAAAATGATAATCCCGGCCATCAACCTCTCCCGAACGCCGAGGTCTGGTTGTATAGGAGACGGAAAACCTGATATCCGGGAACTGCCGGAATATAGATCTACAGATGGACGTCTTGCCGGTCCCGGAGGGTGCCGAAATTATTATGACAACAGCATTATTCGACATTCTGGATCTGTTCCCTCACCTTTGCCAGTTCACTCTTGATCTCAATGACCTGACGGGCGGTTTCCGCGTCTCCACTCTTGGACCCGATGGTGTTGACTTCCCGATTCATCTCCTGAATGAGGAAATCTACCTTGCGGCCAATGGCTTCTTCGCCTTCCAGGAGTTCCATGAACTGCCCAATATGGCTTTCCAGTCGGACCACCTCTTCGGTGATATCACTTTTCTCGGCCAGAATTGCCACCTCCTGATGAATGCGGGCCTCGTCAATGATAATGCCCTGGGTCAACTCTCTGACCCGATCACTAAGTCGCTGGCGATATTCGACAACGACTTCCGGGGCCCGCAGGGCAATGATCCGAAGAAGCTGTTGAATTTTATCCATGCGGCAAGCGAGGTCCCGACCGAGGGCTTCTCCTTCCGTTATCCTCATGTCCGTCAATTTATCTATCGCTTCGGCAAGGACCCCCGTCAATTTATCTATCGCTTCGGCAAGGACCCCCTCCAAGCCCTTCCAGAGACCGGCCAAGTCCTCCTCCACTTCCTTCGGCATATACAAGTCCCTGAATCCGGACATCATACTCAGGGTCACCTCGTCGGGAAGATGAAGTTCGTCCTTGATCTGGCTGAGGAGGGAGTAATACTGACGGACCAGGGGGAGATTCAACATCAGCGTCCCATCCTGATTACCTTCATTGTCAATACGGATGGAGACTTCGATTTTCCCCCGGGAGAAGCGCTCTCCGATCTTCTTCTTGATCTCCGTCTCCAGGGATGAGATCGTTGCCGGCATGCGCAGGAAAATTTCCAGATAACGATGGTTGAGGGATTTCATTTCCACCTGAATTCTTTT